>DASTOZ010000596.1:0-2096 GCA_035762365.1 Pyrinomonadaceae bacterium
CTCATCGGTCGGTAGAACCAACTTGATACCGGCGCGCGAGAACACGGCGGGATAGAACGGCGCCTGCATCGTGAAACGCGTTCCAAACAAACCAACGGCGTTGAGCCTGCGAGCGCGGGCGTCTTCACACGCGGCTTCGACGATGCTGATCAACGGCAACGGCGAGCGCTGCTGAAGTTCATCGAAAACAATGTGCGGTGTGTTTGCGGTGAGTGCGGCGATCTCCGCGCCCGCCTTGTGCAGTCGCTCGAACTCGGCGGCGAGACCATCCGTGACGGCCGCAAGATTCCCGGCCGACATCCACTCGATCATCTGCTTGAGATCGACGCTGGTAATGATCAACGGCGGAGAATGACCGTCTGCCTGTTCGCGATACCTTGCGACAAGCAGACGGTAATACTCGATCGTCGATTCAGGACCAGTGCCGCCGATTAAGCCGAGCGTCTTCATTGCTGCGTCGTCGTGCTCTTCGTTATCTCGCTGACGTCGTACTCCGGTTTGGAAACACCCATGATCCATTTATCAAACCAGCCGACGATGTGTTGCAGACGCTCGATGCGATGCCACGGCTGCCCCGAGCGCGAAAGCTCGTGCGACTCGTTCGGGAAGCGCACCATCACAGTCGGTATCTTGCGATACTTCAACGCGCGAAACATCGCTTCGCCGCCGGGACCGGTCGGCGTGCGCCAATCGACCTCGCCGAGTATCAACATCAACGGCGTTTGGATCTTGTTGACGTAAGTGATCGGCGAGCGACGCACGTAATCTTGCGGATCTTCAAACGGCGGCGCCTTGAACCACGACGGTTGGAACAGCGTGAAGTCGGCGGTGTACCACCAGTCGGTCCAGCTTGCGATGTCGCGCTGCGAAACTGCGGCCGCGAATCGCGTCGTCTGGCCAATGGTCCAGTTCGTCAACAAACCGCCGCCGCTGCCGCCTGTCACCGCGAGTTTCTTGTCGTCGATGTAGCCGCGACGAATCAGCTCGTCGACGCCGGCCATCAGATCTTTATAATCGTCGCCGGGATAGTTGTGCTGGATGATGTTGCCAAACTCCTGCCCGTAGGTCGTGCTGCCGCGCGGGTTCGGATACAGCACGACGTAACCTTTCGCCGCCATCCATTGAAACTCGTGATCGAAGACGAAACCATACGCGGCGTGAGGTCCACCGTGGATGTTCAGGATCAGCGGATACTTCTTGTTTGGATCGAAGTCGGGTGGTTTCTGCACCCAGACCTGAATCTTGCGGCCGTCGAAGCTGTTGTGCCAAATCTCTTCCGGTTCCGTGAGGTTGAGTTTCGAGAACAACTCGTCGTTGAGGCGCGTCAGTTGTTTCGGTTGCGACCCGGCTTTGTCGAGCCAGAACAAGTCGCCGATGCGTGTTGGGGTCGAGATCAGCAGGACAAGCTTCGAAGCATCGGGAAGCGCGCGATAATTGAGGACTGCTTGATTGCCCGTCGTAACGTCCGACAGCTTGCCGCTGGCAACCTCAAACGAACCGACGTTCGCTTTGCCTTCTTTCCCGTAGCCGATGATGATGCTGCGGCCGTCTGCCGACCAGATCGGAAGATTACCGCCGCCGCCACGGGGCGCAACGTTGTCACCGCCTACACCGCTGCCGATGTCGTAGTCGAACGTCGCGGTGAGGTTGCGCGGTTTCGCACCCGCAGTCATGTCCAGCACCCACAGATCGGGTTGTGAATACGAACGGACGGGCTGACTGACCGCTCCGATCATCGCGAGTTGTTTGCCGTCGGGGCTGAGACTGAAAGCGCCGGCGCCCATGTCGAACGACGTGAACTTCGACGGCGTGCCTCCAGTTGTCGCGACGGAATAGATCGTCGTCGACGGGAGTTCGTAGTACGGCTCGTCGATTTGATCCGATTCGAAATAGACGCGCGAGCTGTCTTTGGCCCAGAACGCGCCGCCTTCGTCGTAACGTCCGCTGGTCAGTTGCTTCGGAGTGACTTTTTCGTCACCGGTTTTGGGTGCGGCGACGACCCAGATGTGGTTCGGATGTTTGAAGTCGAGATATCCGGCGCCGTTCGCCCGATAGACTGCGCGCGTGATCACGCGCACGTCGCTCTCGCGCTCCGG
>DASTOZ010000597.1:0-3672 GCA_035762365.1 Pyrinomonadaceae bacterium
AGATCCGAAAGTGATGTTTGCAGAAGAGTGGCAGCACTCATTGTCGGTAGCTGCCCTTTGCAGCAGCGAAGATTCAAGTTTTAGAGGCTGAACCGCATTTTGCTCGCGCGAAAATACTTTGTCAACAACTGCTCTGATTTATAAAACACAAAAGGCGCAAGAGACACAAAAGGCACAAAAGGGAGAAGACAAACTTAGAAACCCTGAAATGAAAAAATCCTTCTTGTGCCTTTTTTGTTTCTTGTGCCTTCTGTGTCTAAACATTCAACGCTTCACGCAAACGACGAATTTGCGCGGCGTGATTGTGTGCATGGCTGGCGTAAATCGTGAGCCAGTTCTCGGTTGTGTAACGGCCGCTTTCGGTGTGTGTGCCGACGCGTTGCCAGTCTTCTTCCGACATCATTTGCAGAAGCGGCAGCGTGGTTGCGCGCGCCAGGCGGAACGCTTCGAGCGCCGGCGTCTCATCACGTTCGTTATAGCGAAGCTTCGTCGCGAACTGGTCCTGATCGTAACCTTCGATGATGGCGTTATCTTCGACGAGCAGCTTGCGCAGGCGGAAGGCGGAGGTGCTTTCGCTGTCGCCGAGGTGATGGACGATCTCTCTCGCGCTCCACTTGCCGGGGATCGGACGAGCGTTCCGGCTCTCGGCAGGAAAGCCGTTCAATGCTTGCGCCACTTCTTCATAGCCCGCAGCATACCTGGCAATCAGTTCGTTGCGTTCTTCAGGGGTCATGACCGGTTTGTCTCCTTTGGACGCAGCATATCAGATCCGCCGAAGCGCAGTCAGCGGGACGTATTTCACCCGCCGTCGCAGTTTGCACTTGTACACCGGACCAATTCTCCTGTAGTATCTGCGGCTGAACCGAGATGCGCCGATGACCCCGTGGTGCTTGCCCTCTGAGCCTCCTGCTTGTCAGTTCAGATTCGACTAATACTCCGATGGCTACAGCTACTGACAGACAGAAAACCGCTAAAGAAGGTTTCCCCGTTCCCGACTCAGGCGAACGGAAAGTCTCTTTGCTCGTTGTCGAGGATGACGAAAACATCTCGACGGCGATCAGCGAATACTTTTCGCGCGCAGGCTACAACGTCAAGACTGTCGAAGACGGCCTCAATGGCGTGAAGGCAGCTCTGGACGATCCGCCTGACGCCGTCGTCCTCGACTTGATGTTGCCCAAGATGGACGGCCTCGCAGTTTGTAAGGAACTCAGGGAAAAGGTCGGCTACCTGCCGATATTGATGCTCACAGCCAAGGACGACGTCGTCGACAAAGTCCTGGGGCTGGAGATGGGCGCGGATGATTACATCACGAAGCCCTTTAGTCTGCGCGAGCTCGAAGCGCGCATCAAGTCGGTGTTACGCCGCACGCGCAACGGGCCAAGTACCGAGGGTATGCGTGACGAGGCGCCGATTGTTCGCGGCCGGCTGCGCATCGACTCCGCGAAACGCGAAGTCACCATCGGCGACCGCCAGGTGGAGTTGACGCCGAAAGAGTTCGACCTGCTTCGGCTCTTCGCGTCGAATCCGGGTCGCGTTTTCCCGCGCAAGTACCTGCTCGAAAAGATCTGGGACTACTCCTACGAAGGTTACGACCGCACGATCGATTCGCACATCAATCGTCTGCGAGCGAAGATCGAGGAGAACCCTGAAAACCCGCAGATGGTCCTGACCGTCTGGGGCATCGGCTACAAGTTCAGCGACGAACAGTAAGAAGGTGCTTTGTACTTAGTGCTTTGTACTTTGTTCACTAATTGAACGGTACAAGTATTTATTAACCCTATTCGCCGGCGAACAAAGTACAAAGCACTAAGTACAAAGCACTCATCGTAACTTTCCTCACAAACCCCTATTAATTTCAAACCAGTTATTGTATTCTTCGCCTCAGTTTGCACAAGATAGTGGGCCCCCCCGACTACCTTGTCTCACGTTTCGTTATTTGAAACTGGAGGAAGTCGAGATGAACTGCATTCATAGGCGAATTGTGCCTGCTGTTCTCTTACTGGGGCCCGTATTGACTTTTGCCGCGCCGATCCAGGCGCAAAACAGCGTCACCGCTTCGGCGCGACCTGCTATTTCCGTCCTCGACAGCACTAAAGAACAAGATGGACTCGTCGGTTCAGTTCGGCGAGTAAAGACGGAGACTGCCAGGATCGAGCTCAAGGACGGACAACCTGTCGAAGGGCCACCAAAATTAGTCGAAGTCACAACCTACAGCCTCAAGGGGAATCGGATCGAGAATACCTCGTATCCGATCGGCGGTTCGCTTGTAGGCAAAGAAGAATACAAATACGACGAGCGCGGCAACATCACAGAGATGACGCTGCGTGACGATCGCGGCGCGATCGTCAGCCGCGAATCATACACGTATGAATTCGACAAGTTTGGCAACTGGACCAGGATGGTTACCAGTCTGGTCCTGTTTGAGAACGGGCAATTGAAGCGCGAACCGGTGGAGGTTACCTACCGGACGGTCACGTACTACTTCGACGACAACATCGCGAAAGCTGTCGAACAGCCGATTGCGGAGCCAATCCATGAAATCCGTGTTTCTCCTGTTCCCGAGCCAGCAAAAACACAGATTGAACAGATCGAGGTTCTAAACGTTGAGTTGACTGCCGGATCAGGTTCGGTGGGTTCCGTTGGCGAACCTCCCGCGGCACCAAACTTAAAACCGATAATCGCAGGACCAGTAATCACCGATCAGAAGCGCGCCAACGATCTGTACCTCGCCGGTCGCGGGCAGTTCGACGCGGGAGACGTGCGTGGCGCCGTCGCATCATACCTCCAGTCGATCAAGCTCGAACCCGGATCGGCGGAAGTCTTCCTGAACCTGGGCCATGCGTACCTCAAACTGGAAAAGGACGGCGACGCGATCAAGGCGTTCAAGGAATCGGTGAAGCTGAACCCGGACGTGGCGGAAGCTTATTACGGTCTGGGGTTCTCCAATTTCCGCACCCACCGGTTCAAAGACGCCGCCGATGCTTTCAAGAAGGCGACCACGTTGAACCCGCAAATGGCCAAGGCGCATTACGGCCTCAGCCTCGCATACCAGGAGTTGGGAAATCAGAAAGGACTCCTGGACGAGTACCGAATCCTCGAGCGACTCGATAGCAATCTCGCGAAGAAGCTGGCGGCGACGTTTCCGGAGTACAACTTTCCTTGCCGGCGCGGTGGCGCGGGCTGTCAGTAGTCCGCTTGAGCAGGAGTATCAATGACTGATCGGTTTGTCGTCTTAACTGGACACCTCAACAACTATCCCCTGTCAGATCTGATCGGGATCCTTCGTCACCAGCGGAAATCGGGACGGTTGCTCATCGAGTATGCGAAAGGCCCCGCGACGTTCTTTTTTCAGAACGGCGAGCTGATTGACGCGCGAATGAATGAACTGAGCGGCCTTCAGGCGATCGTCGTTGCGATGTCGCAACCGGAAGCGGCGTTCAACTTCAATCCGCTGATTCAAAGTTCGCGACGATCGATCGAACCGTCGTTGCAGCGAGTAGTTTCGGAACTGCTCGGCTGTTGGGACGAAAGCGCGTTGCAGATCGAAGCGAAGCCGGTGATGGCCGCTGTGCCTCCGCGACCCGAGCCACTGGCCCTTCCGCCCCCGCAAATGTTGTCGCGAACGTCGATGCTGGTCCAGCAACGGTCCGTGTTCCTGATCGCCGCTGTTTT
>DASTOZ010000598.1:0-2866 GCA_035762365.1 Pyrinomonadaceae bacterium
GATAGGAGCATTCCGGTGCCGAAAACCCCCAACAGCAAAAACTTGCGACGCTGACTTAACCTTCATCCAAACGGAGGCCCAGATGTCAGACGACTCAAATCCAATCGATCAATCTCGACGGAACTTTCTGAAGACGATCGCATTCACTTCGTAGCCGTGCATGGGCCGTTCTGCCAACAAGCTGAGGATCACCAGGTCGGAGATCGTCAACCGAGTTTGGTTGGCAGGGTGCGCCGGTCCCGAGACGAATTCAGGCCGGGAGCGGTTGGGCTTCCCGGCCTGGTTAAATGTGACGTTGCTCGTCTCGCTTCTCGCTTCACTCGTCAAAACCGTCGGCAGAGACCGTGACTGTTCCGGTGAAATATTCTCCACCACTCACGGTAGTGCCTGTGCTCTTCGCCACCAGTTCCATCGAACCATGAAGCGGAACGTAGCGCACGGATCCGTCCATGAGCGCAACCTGGACAACAGAGTGCACCTGCACAGGCCCCGTTCCATCATCCGCCACGCGCAGGTCGGCGCCGTCGATATCAAACGTGCAGCCCTCGCCGGGTCGCAGCTGTACAGGATTGGTCTGCCTCGCGAGTCTGCCCATCGAGTCGTAGGTGTACGTTGTCACCCGGACAGTTTGACTGCCCTCTGCGTCCGGGTTGAAGAAGGCGAACCGCAGCATGTGTTCGGGGACGAGGCCGATTGGCGCGTTCAGCTTGGAACGCCTGGCAGCCACGATGACCAGTCTGTATTTCGTATCTCTTTGTAAGGCATTCCCAGACTGAACCTCATCTTCGAGAACTTCCAGCGAGACAGGGACATCCTGTGGGGTGCTGCCGGCGGGAGCGATGGTGGTGGCTTTCACCAGCACCTGTGCTCGTCCCGTTCGCGTTTCGCCTTCCGTCTTCAAATCTTCACGCGAGACATCAGTGCACCGAACCTCTGCCGGCGGCACTTTTATCCATTCGGATTCAAAAAGCGGAACGCTACTCGAAGAAATACTCCCATGCGCCAGGTAAAAGCTGAACGACAACGAGAGGTTTCCGGTCGCTTTTGAGACGTTGCCCGCGCACAGAGAAACCTTCTGTCCGTGAACGATTCCGACAGAGGCATAACTTATGAACTTTACACTCCCGTCGCCCGTTTGTGCTTCGACAGGTTGTACCCAACTCGCGCCAGATAGAAGGCCAGCAGCGGCCAGCGCGGCCACAGCCAAAGCCATAGTGAGGAGCCTTGTGATTGTTTTATTTGTTTTCATGACTTCTCCTTCAATAATGAATCGCCAAAGTAAGCGCAAACTTTTGCGCCCGATTGTTAAAGGCGGAAGGAGAAGGCGAAAACTATCATCGGGGAGTGCATTTACTTCATAAGCTACAATGCTCACAAAGACGCGGGTTGCGTTTAAAGAAAGAGTTTTGCCGGCTGAACGCGACGATGGAAAGGATCTGGAGTTGTCGCCGCAAGGCGCTTCGACCGCGTCGAGTTCAGCTCCACTGCTTACTGACCGTGGGACCAACCCGCGGAACATCATTTCCACTCAGGAGGTATTCAATGCTACGCAAGTTTAATTTCATGCTCGCCGTTCTTTTTGTTATTTCACCGTCGCTCGTCTATGCAGTGAGCAAGGCAGACGACCAACCGCAGGTAATAAAACTTCAGCGGTTCCGGAAGGCGTTATGGAAGGTACATGTCACGGTCAAGGGTAAACCGGGCGATTTTCTTCTCGATACGGGAGGCGGCATTACGTTGGTAACGGACGCTTTTGCGAAGGGCATTGATTGCAAGTTCTGGGGACGCACGACCGGGTACAACATGTTCGGCAAAAGGAGCGAAGGGCCGCATTGTGACAATGTGAGTGTCACGGCGGGGGACGTGCCCCTTACTCCCGTCAATATCGGCACGATCGATTTCGGCGATCAGTTCGCCGGAGACAAGTCGCCCGACGGTTTGCTCTCGCTCGATGCCTTCGACGGCAAGGCGTTCACGTTGGACCAAAAGGCTGGAGTCCTCACGATTGAAACGCCAAAGAGCCTCGCCAAAAGAACGAAGTCGATGAAGGAGCTGCCAATCCGCGTTTCGCGGGAGTGCTCTGCGAGATGTTTGAGCGTCTTTCTCGGCGTTCCCACTTCGGAAGGTATGACGTGGCTTATCCTCGATTCCGGGGCCGGGGGCGTTTCGTTGATCTCGACAGACCATGCGAAGTTGTTTGGACTCGATCCGAAGGTAAAGGAGCAGCGGTTGAAGTTTGACGCAGCTTCCGGAGTTCCAATCGACAGCCCCGCACTGGTGACGGACATGATCATGGACGGCAATTTAGGTCAGCCATTCATGAGCCAGTACGTGATCACCCTCGACCTTGCCCACGGCCGTCTCTGGCTTACGAAAAACGCAGAAGCGTGAACAAGCTGAGCTGAGGGAGTCATTCGCCCGGACACACTTGCGCAGCATCTGCTGCATGTTGACATTTTTGCAGCATTTGAAGTAAACAGAGTCCATACTGACGAGAAGAAAACTATGAACAATTTAATCAAGCGACTATTTGCCGCTATCAGTGTGGCCGTTATCGTGTGTGCGGTGTTCTCGCACGCAAGCGCGCAGACCATCAACATCGATCGCGTTGTAGCGGAACTTGAACCCGAGATTCAGCGCACGCTGCTCGCCGGTAATATCCCCTCAGCATCCATTGCCCTCGTTGCAAACGATCGAGTGATCTGGAGCGACGCTTACGGCTACTCGAACCTTTGGGCGCGCACTCCGGCAGCGACGAACACCGTTTATCTGATTGGTTCGACGTTCAAAACAATGTCGACCGTCGCGCTGCTTCAGCAAATGGAGCAGGGGAAGTTCAAACTCGACGACCCCGTCAACAAGTATC
>DASTOZ010000599.1:0-2018 GCA_035762365.1 Pyrinomonadaceae bacterium
GGTAAGTGGCGCCGAGGCGATAGAAAACCTCGTCGTTGAACGAGAAACACGGATACTTGTCGATGATCTCCTTCAAACGCGATTGCGAACCTTTCAGTCCGCCTTTTCCGGTCGACCATTTCACGTCGTAATAAAACCGCGCGATCTGAAGATTGTGCATCGCGAGATTTTCCTGCACCTGGCGCAGTCGCGCCTCAACCGTGTCGCGCAACGAACTCTTCGGATACTGCTGCAACAGCACCTTCAATCTCTGCTCGGCTTTGCGCGCGTGCGAGATGTCGCGGTCTGACAATCCCATCTGTCGCATCTCGGCTTCCGCGACTTTCAAACTCGCGTCGTCGGCCAGCGGATCGGTTGGGAAGAACGTGAGCCAGTCCTGGTAAGCCTGGGCGGCTTGAATCAACGCGCTCGTCGTCCCTTCGAGATAAAACGAGTCGGCGATGGCGAGTTTGGCTAACGGCAGAAACGGCGAATCGGGATAGGTGTTGATGATGGTCGCGAAAAGCAGGCGTCCCGTGTCGTAGTTGTTCTTGCGGACTTCCTTCGCGGCCTCTTCGAAAAGCACGCGGTCGCGACCGGCAGCGGGCGCGCCGGTTAGCTCGGCGTATTTATCTTCACCGCCGCCGAAGAGTCCAAACAGCTTTCCTTTTTTCTTCTTCTTTTTATCGGCGGACGCGGTCGCGCCTGAAGCGCCGCGGGCGCTGGCGGTCTGTTGGAGTCCCGTCTCGACGCGGGTATTCAACTCGGCAACGGCAGTTTCCAGTCGGTCGATCTCGGTCGCGTCGAACTTCTCGGCCTTGTCGTTCTTTGAACGAATATCGTTCACTTGCGACATCAGCGACGAAACTTCCTTCTCCAGACCTTTCAACCGGACGACGGGATCGTCGGCGTTTGCCGTCTTAGTCTCTTCCTTGGGCATGGCGGAGACGGCGCTGTTGAGTGATCGACGCATGTGATCGAGCTTCGAACTCATGACGTCGAGGCGCTGCACAGTCGACAGCTCAGTCTGTCCGCCCGGTCTTTGGGCCAAACCTGAAGTGGGGAGCCCGAAAACTAAGGCGCAGAAAGCCGCCAGGATAAGAAAGCGAGACTTCATAAAGTTAAGACCTCCAAGCAAAACTTGTTTTGTGCGAGACGGGGATCAGGGATTCCGGCTATCGGATTCATTTTAGCCCGCCCCGGTTGCGTCAGCCCCGCGCATTTTAGACCCATTGAACCGTCGCGTTGCGGAGTTCCTTGACCGCTGCTTCCGCGTCGGGGGTGCCAAAAATGGCCGAGCCGGCGACGATGATCTCGGCCCCAGCCGCCACCACCGTCTCGATATTCGTACGATCGATACCACCGTCGATCTCGATGCGCACGTTCAACTGTCGCTCATTAATCAACTGTCGCAATCGTTTCACTTTGTCGATCGATTGCGGGATAAACTTCTGTCCCCCAAACCCGGGGTTTACCGACATCACCAGAACGTAGTCGACAAACTGCAGCGCTTCTTCGACTGCCGAAACCGGCGTTGCCGGATTCAAAACGACGCCCGCCTGCGCGCCCGCGGATCTAATCGCCGTCAGCGTGCGGTGCAGGTGCGCGTCAGCCTCGACATGGACGGAAACCATCTGCGCGCCTGCTTTCACAAACTGCGGTGCATACGTCCCGGGATCGGTGATCATCAGGTGCGTGTCGATCGGCAAACGAGTGAAAGCGGCGAGCGATTTTACGACGGGTAAACCGATCGTGATGTTCGGCACGAAATGGCCGTCCATTACGTCGACGTGCAGCACGTCAGCTCCGCCACGTTCGACGGCGCGTATTTCTTCGCCGAGGCAGGAGAAGTTGGCCGAAAGAATCGACGGGGCGATTTCGATATTTCTCTGGTTGAGCATGCACCTCGCCCGCAGCTTTAAACGCGCTGCGGGCTTTGTCTCATCGGTTAGGGACCGGCGTTGGCCGAGGAGCTACCGGTCGTCGGTTCTCGTTGCTGTTGGTTCGTGTATTCGTGTTCGTTTGATTGCTACGGTTCA
>DASTOZ010000600.1:0-4379 GCA_035762365.1 Pyrinomonadaceae bacterium
ATCCATCGCTGGCTTTAAGGAGTTAGCAGAAGCACAGTGATCGACTACTACAAGATTCTGGGCGTTAAGACCACTGCTTCTCAGGCCGAGATCAAATCGGCTTACCGGAAACTCGCGCGAAAAAATCACCCCGATCTAAACAAAAACTCGCAGGCCGCTCGCGATTTCGACCTTGTTTCGAAGGCGTACCATACGCTCATCGATCCGCAGGAACGCGCTTACTACGACGATCAACTGAAAGCGCAAAAGAACCGCAGCTATTCGATTCTCGATTCCAACAACCCGCACGCGAAGCGCGCACGCAATCTTGCAGTGCAGGCGAAGTGGGACCGCCTGGTCGACGAAGTTCTTGAGCGCGATCGGCTGGAGAATCGCGAACGACAACGAGCGGTGTTCACAACAGTCTCGCTGTTTCTGTCGACGTTCTTTCTCGCGATGATGCGGCCGCAACTCTGGACTTTGTTTTCTACAGTGGGCCGCGTGATCGTGTTGACGCTCTTCGTCATCGGCGTGTGGCACCTGGCAAACCGGCTGAAGGAGTACCTCGCGCACTACACTTACAAGCCAAAGGTGATCCAAGGCATCGGCGACGAACAAACTCCGGAGCAGCCGTTCACTCGTTTCTCGGCGTACACGTTTTTGCTCGTCGGTTATGGTCTGAGCCTCGGTATCGGACTGTATATCGGCTGGCACACGCAGGACTTCTTCAATGACCTGACGCTGCTGTTTCGGCATCGCGTCGCCGAGGTTCAATCCAGCCTCCTGGCCTTCACATCTGCCGCGTTGCTGATTCCCGACCTCATCATTTGTCCGCCAATCGCTGTCCTCATCGTCGACACCGTGCACGGCATCGCGTCGCGCATCGACTAACTAAACACACCCTGAATTCTTGCTTCGCCCGTTTTCGGTCGTGTATAGTGCTGAGTCCCAACAAAAGGAGCACGGAAATGGGCAAAACCGTGAGCCAACGCCAACTTCTTGCAAGAAAACTCGAAGCGCTTAACGAGTCCGAAGTGTGCGAAGTGCTCGACTACATCTCCACGATGGAGTCATCGCATCGTGCTAAGGCGGCGCCGTCCGCGGGTGACGACGAAGTGTTGACCGCACTGGCCGATGCTCGTGAGAACCGCCGAGCACGCCAGGCGTTCGAGTGGGAAGTGGTGCGACGTAAAGCGGAAAAACGAGCAGCGGCAAAGGTGTACGCTCAAATCTGAATGCGTACTTCGATCGCCAGGATAACAGTTGTTCCGCTGGTCGTTACTCTTCTATGCGTGTCGTTTGCCTGCACGTTTGTCCCCACGTTAGTGTTAGCCCAATCTACGCGTTCACTCACGCCGATCCAGATCGCAATTGAGAACCAACGTGAGCGTTTGGCTTCGAGTGACGTCGAGGAACGTCGCGATGCGTTGATGCGACTGGGAAACCTGCATGCCGCCGAAGCATCACGCGCGGCGGTGCCGTCACTGTCGGATCCGTCTCCGATCATTCGCGCGACAGCGGCGAAAGCAGTTCTCTCACTCGATCCGAATGAAAGCGTCTCCGTGTTGCTGCCGTTGCTGAAAGATAAGGACGAGTTCGTGCGTCGTGAAGCAGCGTACGCGTTGGGCCGGACGCGAAGTCGCAGCGCGACGGCAGCACTCAGCGAACTGCTGTTGAACGATAAGGAAGACGGCGTGCGAGCGGCAGCGGCGGTTGCGCTGGGCCACATCGCGGACGAGGCGGCGGTCGTCAGTCTGGCAGGTACATTGGCGCCCGAGTTGGCAGGGCGCGGAACTGCGAAACGAAAGCGGGAACAGAACGTGTTTGTGCTGCGCGCGGCGGCTGTATCGCTCGGACAGATTCGCAGTCGAGCAGGTACGCCGGCATTGATCTCAGCGTTGAGTAACGAGAAGCTCGATAACGATGTACGACGTGAGGCAGCTCGTTCGCTCGGCTTGATCGGCGATCCGGCGGCGGCGCCTGCATTACGTGCCGCGTCAACCGCCGCCGATCCATTCCTCTCTCAACTGGCCTACGAAGCTCTCCGTAAAATGTAAATCCGTGTTCCGCGGCGCGTACCGGGAACACGGATTTAAGAACAACAACGATCCGTCGAGTTAGTTAGGCGTCTCGCTCTTTTCGCCGCGGCCCTGTCCCTTCTTCGCGGCCTTCGAAGCTGCCGGTATCGGCAACCCTACGCCACCCGAGAGCGATTCAGTCGACACTTCCGCAACGTCTGGTTGCGGCATGTTGTCGTGAATCAACGCGCCACCCGAACTCTTCGAGAAGACGAGGCGGTTCTTGATTCCGTCGACGTCCACGTGCACCAGGTCGCCCAATCCAATCTGGCCGGTTGCGACCAGGTTCGACAGCGGGTAGACGAGGAAACGCTCGACCGCTCGCTTCAAGTGACGGGCGCCGTATTTGTAATCGAGCCCTTCCTTGAGCAGCATGTCCTTCGCCGTCTCAGAGCACTGGAACACAAACTTCGTCCCGGCCGATTGCATGATGCGGTCTTGCACAGCCTGCAACTCGAGATCGAGAATCTGCCGCAGGTGATGTTCCTTCAGCGAGCGGAAGACCACCACCTTGTCTATGCGGTTCATAAACTCAGGCGAGAACTTCCGGCGCGCCGCTTCCACCGCGGTGCGATAGATCTTCTGATCGACTTCGGTGTCGTTCGGCGTCTTCGACCCTTTACCCGGCGCGAAACCGATACCGCCGGAGATCAACTCCGACATCTCGCGCGCGCCAAGGTTCGAGGTCATGATCACCATCGCCTTCGAGAAGTCGACTCGACGATTGTCGCCCAGGGTCAACGTCGCCTTGTCGAGAATACCCAATAGCAACTGCCACAGACTGTCGGAGGCTTTTTCGATCTCGTCGAACAGCACCAACGAGACCTTCATGTCGTCGGTGTGCATGCGATCGAGGTTCTCCTGCGTCAGCATCGGCGAAGTTTCGCGATGGCCGAGGTAGCCCGGAGGCGAACCGATCAGCTTGGCGATTTCGTGTGAATGTTGAAACTCCGCACAGTCGATCTTCACGACCGCGTTCGGATCGCCGTAGAGAACTTCCGCGGCCGCTTCGATGACGCGCGTCTTTCCGGAACCAGTTGGTCCGAGAAACAGCATCGTCCCGATCGGGCGGTTCGGCGGGTTCATCCCGGCGAGAAAAATTTGGTAGAGGCCGCTCATGCGGCGTACAGCACGCTCCTGACCCACAATGCGCGCACTCAAACGCTCCTCAAAATCCTGAGCGCGGGGGCTCTTTTGATCCGGATCCAGGAAGACGGTTCCTGTCGTGTTCAT
Organism: Pyrinomonadaceae bacterium; assembly: GCA_035762365.1. Classification (GTDB taxonomy): domain Bacteria; phylum Acidobacteriota; class Blastocatellia; order Pyrinomonadales; family Pyrinomonadaceae; genus PSRF01. Next base: position 3,291 of record DASTOZ010000600.1, read on the forward strand.
GTCTCGTGTTTTCGTCACTTCAATCTCAGCTAACATTGGCGTTGCTCCTTGCCAGTTTGCCGGGGCGTTCTCAAGAGCGCTGGGCCTTGAAAACTTACTGGCCCACCCTTCATAAGCAAGGAACGATCCGCACGTTAAATGGATGCGTATTAAAGCGGTTCAGGTTCGCCAACCGGAGTTTCAGAGGTCTCAGCCCCGGCTGACCGGATGCTATATATACAACTCCGCCCGAAATGTCACCACAAAATATCGCACCTCGCTTTTCGTTGCCTCCGATGCTCCTACTTACCGTGACATTTCCTGTCAAAACATAACTGACAATTAGTAGCAGTTAGCGCAATCCGTATATGCGAACACGGATTGGTGAGTCGTGCGAACGCGTCGCCAGCAGGCGCTTAGTCGTAGTACTCCAAACCGAGGTGCGTGATCAGATCTTCACCTCGCAGATGGCGCAACGTGTTCTTCAGTTTCATCAACTGAATGAAGATGTCGTGCTCCGGGTAAAGACCGGGCGCGGTTTGCGGAGATTTGAAATAGAACGACAGCCACTCCTGCACGCCTTTCATTCCGCATCGCTGAGCGAGGTCGAGAAACAGCGCCAGGTCGAGCACGATCGGCGCGGCGAGAATCGAGTCGCGACAGAGGAAGTCGATCTTGATCTGCATGGGGTAACCGAGCCACCCGAAGATGTCGATGTTGTCCCAGCCTTCCTTGTTGTCGCCGCGCGGCGGGTAATAGTTGATGCGGACAACGTGAGAGAAGTCTTTGTAGAGGCTCGGATAGACTTCCGGTTGCAGGATGTACTCGAGCACTGAGAGCTTCGACTCCTCTTTCGTCTTGAAAGAGTCGGGATCGTCGAGCACCTCGCCGTCGCGGTTGCCGAGAATGTTCGTCGAGTACCAGCCGTGCAAACCGAGCATGCGTGACTTCAGGCCAGGAGCGATGATCGTCTTCATCAACGTTTGACCGGTCTTGAAATCCTTGCCGCAGATCGCGAGCTTGTTCTTATCGGCGAGCGTCATGAGCGCGGGAATGTCGACGGTCAGGTTCGGCGCGCCGTTCGCGAAGGGGATGCCCGACTTGAGCGCG
>DASTOZ010000601.1:0-4268 GCA_035762365.1 Pyrinomonadaceae bacterium
AAGCTCGCCGTCAGTTCGACCAAGTCGATGACGGGCCACCTCCTGGGTGCAGCAGGCGGGATTGAAAGCATATTCAGCGTGCTGGCGCTGCATCGCAACATCCTGCCGCCGACGATCAACTACGTGAATCCCGATCCCGATTGCGATCTCGATTACGTCCCGAACGAACCTCGCGAAGCACGGGTCGAATACGTGCTTTCCAACAGCTTCGGGTTCGGAGGCACGAACGCGGCGTTGTTGTTTAAGAGGTACGAAGAGTAATGAAGGTTGTAGTGATGATGAAGCAGGTCGCGAACAAGGATGCGATCCTGCGGATAAACAAAGATGCAACGTGGATCGAGGAAGGCGATCTCTCGTTCGAAGTGAGTGAGTCAGACGGCTACGCGCTCGAGGAAGCGCTGCGCGTGCGCGAGAAGCTGGGCGGGGAAGTGGTTGTTTGTTCGATGGGACCGCAACGCGTGAAGAGCGTGATCAAGGACGCGCTCGCCCGCGGCGCCGATCGGGCGATTCATGTGGTGGGCGATAATCTGACGCACCTTTCGCCGTTTACGGCGGCGACTGTGCTCGCGGATGCGGTTCGCGACGAAAAGCCTGACCTCGTGATGACTGGTTTGCAGTCAGACGATCACGGTTATGGTCAAACGGGCGTGATCATGGCCGAACTGCTCGGACTGCCGCACGCGACGATCGTGATCGAAGTCGATGCCGCAGCGGACAAGTTTCGCGTCAAGCGCGAGCTGGAAAGCGGCTGGTATCAGTGGTACACGATGCCATTGCCTGCGTTGCTGACGATCCAATCCGGCATCAGTCAGATTCGTTACGCGACGTTGAAGGGCATCATGGCGGCGAAGAAGAAAGAGATCAAAGAAGTGACCGCGCCGGCGGAGATCGTCGAGCGACCTTCGCACCAGCGCATCGAGAAGATCTACTTGCCGCAGAAGACGAAACAAACGCAGATGCTCGGCAATGGCGACGCGAAGGCCGGCGCGGCTGAGTTGGCGCAAAAGCTGCACACTGAGGCGAGAGTGTATTGATGAGTAACGGGATTCTGGTTTTTATCGAGAATAAGGGCGGAACTGCGAATCGTAGTTCGTTCGAGGCCATTGCCGCGGCGCAATCGTTTGGATCGCAATTGCAACAGCCGGTGAGTGCTGTCGTGCTCGGCGCTGATGCGTCGTCGCTGGCCCAGGAGATCGCGGCCTACGATATAGCACGTGTGATCGCGGTCAGCGATCCGAAGTTGGCGGATTACACGCCGGATGCTTATGCCGACGCGCTCGAGCAGGTCGTGAAGCAGGTCGATCCGAGTCTCGTCTTTTTGACGCACACTTACCAGGTGCGCGACTTCGCTCCGAAGCTCGCGGCGCGTTTCAAGAAGTCGCTGATCAGCGACTGCATCCGCGCGAAGGCCGACAACGGCAATGTGGGTTTCACTCGCCGCATCTTCCTCGGCAAGCTCGATGCCGACGTTTCATCCGATGGCGAGGCGCCGGTGTTTGCGACGTTCCAAACGGGCGCTTTCCGACCGGACCAGGCGAAGAAAGGCGGCTCGGCCGCAGTTGAAAACATGTCGGTCCAGATCGGCGACGTGCGCATGGCGCCGGAAGCGCCGTTCCAGGAAGCGAAACAGGCGGTCGATCTCACGAAAGCGGAAGTTATCGTCGCCGTCGGCCGCGGCATCAAGAGCAAAGACAATCTCGTCCTGGCGGAGAAGTTGGCGGAAGTTTTGGGTGGCGACCTCGCAGCGTCGCGGCCGATCTGCGACGCCGAGTGGCTGCCGATCGATCGTCAGATCGGATCGTCGGGTCAGACGGTCGCGCCGAAGCTTTACGTAGCGTTGGGTATTTCGGGCGCGATCCAGCACCTCGTTGGTATGAAGAATTCAGGAACGATCGTGGCCATCAACAAAGATCCCGAAGCGCCGATCTTCGACATCGCCGATTACGCCATCGTCGGTGATCTCTTCGAAGCGGTGCCCGTGCTTACCGAAGAGATCAAGAAGATCAAAGGCCTGGCATAGGGCTCACGCAAAGACGCCAAGGCGCAAAGAAAGGGCCAACTTTGCGCCTTAGCGCCTTTGCGTGAGAACTTTCCTTAGCTCCTCTACGACTTCATCCGTTTTCCATTCGTTGCCGCTGTAGATCCTGGCAACCTTCCCATCCGGACCCACGATCACGGTCCTCAATCCGTGTCTGATCTGATCGTTCACCGGGAAATACGTCAAACCAAAATACTGCGCGATGTCCTTCACCTGATCGCCGGTCGCAAACTCCCAATGCGCGAACGTCTCGTCCTCGTAGCGCTCCGTGTGCGCGGCGCCGTAACTGCGCAGGACTTTCGGCTCGTCGTGCGCCGGATCGATCGTGATGCTGAGCAGGTGCGTCTTCGCGTAGAGCTCCGGATCCGCTCCCAACTGCCGCTCGATCTGCGCGAAGTTGTCGCTCATCAGGTTGCAAAACTCGGGATCGGGGCAACGTGTGTAGATGAACGTCAGCAGCAGTGCTTTACCGCGATAGCTATTGATGCGGATCGGTTTCGCATCCTGGTTGATGAGCGTGTAGTTTGGAACCTCGTCGCCTTCCTTCGCCATCACTGCGGCGGTCGCCACGGGCGTACCAGCGTCCTGCTTAACGACGACGAACAGGTCCTCGAGCCACGAGTGCTTACCATCGACCACCAGCGTCGCCGTCACCTCCGCGTTCGGCACGAGCATCTGCATGTCCGACTCGTTGCGGACGGTGAACGGCATCGTCATTCCCGGCATGTAGCCCACGACGTCTTCATGCGCAATCGTGACGCGATGCTTGTCAGGTTCGACAGCTACCACCTTGCCCTTCAGATCGTAGCGCTTCTCGTTGCCTGAGCGGTGGTTGCATGAGACGACGCTGCCGCCCATGACGGCGAGCAAAATCAACAAAAGAGTTTTCTTCATTTCTGAGATATATGAACGAGTCCATCGGTATAAAGTCGCTGGTAATTCCAGTAGTTCGCCAACACTTTGTAAACGTAGTCCTTGGTTTGCGAGAAGCCGATCTCAGGCACGTAACGGTCCGCCTCCGTGGAACGCGAACGTGCGATCCAGCGTGCGAGATTGTCTTCGCCGCCGTTGTACGCGCCTGCGACTGCCTGCGGTTGATTGGGAAACAGCTTGAACAGGTTCGACAGGTACTGCGAGCCGAAGAGGATCGCTGTGTCGGCGTTGTAGAGATCGTCCTGATCGAAATTCGTGAGTTTTAGTTCACCGGCGATCTGGTTGGCGGTTGCAGGAATGAACTGCATCATTCCGCGCGCGGCGGCAATCGACTTAGCGTCGACCTGAAAGCGCGATTCCTGTCGCGCGATCGCCAGGACGAACCGCGGATCGACGTTTCTCGACGTTGCATGTTTCGATAGCGAATCGCGAAAGGGAGCAGGGTACAAAAATGTGATGAGACCAGATGGCGCAAGTTCGATCACGTAGTCCGCCGGCATTGTTTTCCAAAGCGGCTCGGCAAACCGGATAGCGCGATTTGGAAGTTCCGCTTTCAATGATAAGAACGCAATCATACAGGCGTCGTCTGATCTTGGATCAATACTTCCCCGCGTTGCCAGAAACTCGGGAACCGCTTCGTCAAGGAGCTCAAGAGCAAAAAGCGCGTCGCTACGCGATGGCGGATCCTGCGATGACGGGATTCTCTGAGTTCTCAAGAGTAGTGCTGCGTTGCACTGCGGCAGACGATACGCAGGCAAAGCTTCGTAGGCCACTTTCAAACGCTCCAGTATTTCAACGCGCGTCTTCGGATCGTTCGTCAGTCGCAACGCCGACTGCGCCGCGACTCGCGCCGGTTCGTGTTGCTCAGACTTCATCTGACTCAGCAACGAATTCAACTGCATCTGCACGATCGAGCGCGACTTGTCCTGGCTGCCGAGAGCAAGCAGACGCTGCGTCGCGCGCATGCCGTAATACTCGTTGCGCCCGTCAGGAATCGACAAGTAACCAGCGACAGCTTCTTCCGTGCGGCCCATTTGTTCGAGCGCGTAGGCTCGGAGGAAATTGACCTCCGCCGGGTTAGTGCCGCCGGGCACGCGCGTTCCGCCGAGGTCTGAAAATTTCGACAAGTCTTCCGCATCGCGCACAACGGCCGGCCAGTTCGACTGCGCCATGTGAATCCGCAGTTGCGCGAAGAGCGCCAGCGTCCCGCCGATTTCGTTCTTGAACCGCGCACGTGTTTGCTGCACCCATTCAAGAGCGTCGTTGTGACGTCCGGCTTCGTGCAGAGTGTCGATCA
>DASTOZ010000602.1:0-2964 GCA_035762365.1 Pyrinomonadaceae bacterium
TGCGCCTCGTCGATTACCTGATCCAGCAACCGGTAAGCGTTCTTCTCGCGCTCAGCTTTCTTCTCCAACTCTTCTGCGGTTGGTTGTTGCTGCGCCGCTGGCTTGTTCTGTGCGAGTGAGGGCGTCACGGCAGCATAGAACAGTGCGGAAGTAAGGGTCAGGGCGATCAATTTCTTCATGGACATTACCTCGTGCGGTCAAGTGACCGGAATCTTAACACGCTCACCCGAGAGTCGTGGAACCACAAACTACGCATTCGCGTTTGGCATTTGGCAGGCTATAATCCGCGGGTTTCCCGAGGGATTCATTCAGTTTTCTAACACCGCGGGGTTCTCTTAAATGCCAGAAATCAATCATATAGATGCAAAGCCCGGCGATGTGTTGCTAATGGTCGGCACGATGAAGGGTGCTTTTCTCGTCAACTCCAACGCCGGCCGCGAGGATTGGACCGTCGGCGGACCTTATTTCCCCGGACGCGCCATCTATTCCTTCGCCCACGATCAGCGTAACGGTCGTAACCGCTTGTGGGCCGCGGTCAACAGCTCGTTCTGGGGCTCCTATCTCAGCACGTCCGACAATTTCGGTCGCGACTGGACGGAACCCGAGGCCTACAACATCAAGTTTCCCGAAGACAGCGAGACCTCGTTAAAGCAGATCTGGCAGATCGAAGAGGGACACGCAGACGAGCCGGATACGCTGTTCTGCGGAGTCGAACCCGCGGCGCTCTTTCGTTCAGACGACGCGGGCGCGGGCTGGTCTCTTGTCAAAGGACTCTTCGATCATCCGCATCGCACACAGTGGCAACCGGGTGGCGGCGGTCTGTGCCTGCACACGATCCTGCCGAACGCCGCGAACAAAGATCGCATGCATATCGCGATCTCGACCGGAGGCGTCTATCGCACTGACGACGGCGGGCAGAGCTGGAACCCTCGCAACGTCGGCGTGCGCGCGCAGTTTCTACCGCCCGAACATCGCTATCCTGAGTTTGGACAGTGCGTTCACAAGATCGTGAGCCATCCGTCGAACCCCGATCGACTGTTCTTGCAGAACCATTGGGGACTTTATCGCACCGACGATGCGGGTGATTCATGGACCGACATCGCGAACGGCGTCCCGTCGGATTTTGGTTTTGCGATGGTGGGCGATCCGAACGAGGCGAACTCAGTTTTCATCATCCCGTTGGAGTCGGACGAGTTTCGTTGCACGCCGGAAGCGAAGTTGCGCGTTTATCGCACGCGCAACGCCGGCGAATCCTGGGAGCCGTTGACGAACGGCCTGCCGCAGGAAAACGCATTCGAAACTGTGTTGCGCGATGGGATGTCGTCGGATGATTTGAACCCTGCCGGTCTTTACTTCGGCACACGCAATGGAAAACTGTTTGGCTCGAACGACGCGGGCGAATCGTGGCAATCGATCGCCGTCGGTTTGCCGCCCGTCGTTTGCGTGAAAGCTTCAGTGGTGAAATGAACATGAGACGCTGCTTAACAATCACACTCGGAATCGTCGTGTGCTGCGCTGTGGTGAAAGCACAGGAGCACAAGGAAGCGCCGAAAACGCCGGAATCGAAGTTGGTTCCGTTTCAAATGGCGTTGCTGAAGCGCGGGCCCAAGTGGTCGCGCGAGCCCAGCCGAGAACGGATGCAGATGCGACAGAGCCACCTCGCTCACATCCGGTCCATGATCGAAGCAAACAAGTTGATGATCGCGGGCGCGATTCAGGACGACAACGAACTGGTTGAAGTGCACATCTTTCGCACGAAGTCGGCAGAGGAAGCCACCGCCTGGTTGAATGCGGATCCGGCGATTGTCGCAGGGTACCTCGTTCCCGAGTTGCACCCGTGGTGGTCTGAGGACGTGATGAAAAAGGCGACCCTCGCTTCGCCGCCGCAGTTGACCACCGCCTATCTCGCGTTTCTGACGCGCGGCGACAAATGGACGGCGGAGAAGACACCCGCGACCGAAGCGATTCAAAAAGCGCACCTCGAAAACATTAACAAGCTGGCCGACATGAAGAAGCTCGTCGTTGCCGGACCGTTCGGCGACGATGGTCGATTGCGCGGCATTTTCGTTTTCAAGGTGGCGTCGATTGACGAGGCGCGTGCGTTGGCAGCTACGGATCCCGCGGTACAGGCAGGACGACTCGCGCTACAGATTCATCCGTGGGTCGTGCCTGAAGGAATTCTGCCGTGACCACGATCAACGTCTCCGGTTTCCTGACCGACTTCACGGGCGGTAAGCACGTGATCGAGCTCGACTCGTCGCCGTCGACTGTCGGCCAGGCACTCGATCGCCTGTGGCAGATCTATCCCGGGTTGCGCGATCGCGTGTTGACCGAACGTGGCGAGGTCCGTATGCACGTCAACGTGTTTCTGGAAGACGAGAACATCCGTCGCAAGGAGTTTCTAAACACGCAGTTGCCGGAGAACAGTGAAATCACGATCTTGCCGTCGGTGAGTGGAGGCTGAACCACAAAAGGCACAAACGACTGAATCACAAACGGCACAGAGACTGAGCCACAAAAGAGACAAAAAACTATGTACTGTCCATCCTGCGGTTCTGAAGAACGACAACTGAGTCAATTCTGTCGCGCCTGCGGCACGGATCTGCGGGTGGTGCGGAATTCACTCGAGCGTCCTGACGCGATCACGGCGTCGGCCATTTCGGCGCGCGAACAGATTGGGATGGCCGTGGCGGACCAGATCCGGCAGATGAAGTCGGCGAAAGATCTCGAGCGAGTTGCGGAAGACGTTTTGCCATCGTTCGAGAAGTTTCTCGAGTCGCCGGAAGAGAAACGTCTGCGTCGCATTCGCAATGGAGTCATCACGGCGGCCGTCGGTTTGGGCGGCGGCATCGCCGCTTTCCTGATGGCGTTGGACAAGATCGATTTAATGCCGCTGGTACTACCGTGGCTCATCACGTTCATGGTTGGAGTCGGAGTGATTTTAAATGGACTACTGTTTACCAC
>DASTOZ010000603.1:0-7662 GCA_035762365.1 Pyrinomonadaceae bacterium
AAAGACACGTACATCCTCGACGGCAAGGAGCACGAGTTCAACCCGCCAGTGCCGCCGAACGCGCCCGCAGGCGCGCCCCCGCCAAAAGGAAAACGCACCGCGAACTGGTTGCCGGCAGGCAATGGCATCACCGTCACGGACGTGACAACTGCCCAAACGGCGAATGGTCCGGTGACGACGCAGGTTGTCAGGAAGTGGACGATGACAGCTCAGGGCGAGTTAGTGATCGACATGTACGTCGACAATCCGCAAGTGTCTTACGAAGCAAAGCGCATCTTCAAGCGTTCCTAATCCAGGAAGGGGCGGATATCGATGCCCGCCCCACCTATCACACACTCAGGTTGGTAAGCGTCTGGGCTACGGCAACGTCACTCTGAGCCGGCAACTCTCCTGCCAGGAATTGCTTCAAGTCAAAAGCGTGTTGGGAATTGAGCACGTATAAATTCAGCATGGCCCGCGGTGTCGCCATCGCTCCCGGGCTCGACGCTCCTGACGCAGCCAGGAGCAAGTTTGAATGTTTTGTCCATGCGGCTCCTGCCGAACGTAGATTGAATTCGACTGATTGATGAGTAGCAGTTGGCAGGCCAGATATTTAAACGAGCATGGGCGCAAATTCAAGGCGCTGTCTGCGCTCGAGGTTGGGTGCGTCGTCGCGGAGGTTGTCGTGGCGCTTGCGTCAGACAAGTTTCTGCGAGGGCCAGGGTGGACATTGCACGTTGAAACTTGTGTGTTATCGCGGTGGTTTGAGACAGGGCGGTGTCGAAGTTGAACTTAGCCATTTCACGAAATGTACTCTCCGGATCGAGGCCGGGCAGGTAAAAACGGAACTCGTACTCGCCTTGATACTCTCCTTCTCTGCCTTTTCGCTCGGGAGATTTTTCCAGCGCTGGATCGCTTCTGAAGTCGGGGTTGTCGATCCGGTTAAGGCAATTGATCGCATCTGCCAGGACGGCAATCGCACGGCTCAGATCGATCTTCGCGTAGAGAGCGGAGGCGGTTAGCAATGCACGCGCCGAGTAGACGTTTACGTCTGTCTTCTTTGCTTCGGTTATCGCGTCTTCGAGAAGCTGCTGCGCGCGAGTCTGCGTATCGCGTGTGGTTAGTAGTGCCCCGGCGATCTCGCTGAGCAAAAACGCGCGTTGCTCGTGACCTTCGACTTTGGCAATCAGTTTCTCGGCGTCGTCAAACTGCTTGTTTTTTATAGCTGCTACTGCGCGGTGAAAGTAGAGCCATTCGAATGCGTTTCCGCGCAGGTCTGAATCTGTGATCTTGTCGACGGCCTGAACGACGTTAGCCAGGGCTTCGTTTTCAGATCCGAATACTGCTGTGACGATGAGCTGATCGCGCTCGTCCGTATCGGGCTCTTTCAGCGCCGACTCGATCTGTTCGTCAAACGTATGGACCGGAGTAGTTGAGACTTCTTGTCCGGGTTGTTGAAAGAGCTTCTGTGTTTCAACTGAGAGTGAGACGAAGACTTTCTCGCGTGCGTCGATGAGCGACGGCAAAAGGTCGGGAAGATAGAGTCGGACCTGTGGTTCGAGTGTTATCAAGCCTTGCAGCAGGTACGCTGTGCCCGGCAACATCATCACGGTTGCACTTCGATACGTGTCCTGTGGATCCGAAGGACTCTCGATGGCCTGCTGTGCTCGGCGAAGCAGGAGCTTGAGGAACCTTCGCTGCAGCGATGGATTCATCACGAAGTTGGCAGGCACGGCATAGTTTGGCACTACCGGCGTATTGAGCGTCTCGCGCCAGGCAAACGGATACGCCTGCAAGTAGAGAAACTCTTTGAACGGTTTGTCGCCATAAACCGTGAGTGCCTGGAGGTACAACTGATCGGCTCGCTGCTGATCGACTGCAGCTAAGCGGTATAAAAAATGAGTTAGCGAGACAGTCGCCGGAAAATTGAAACTAGCCTTCGCAAAATCGAGAGCTGCGTTCAAGTCCGTGGCCATCATTTCATTTGCGCCGTTCAGTAACCTCATCGCCACTACCCGGTGAGCGACCAGGTCTCTGTTGGCTAAGGTGTCGCGGCCTTTAGTCTGCTCGTGCACCAGCTCAGCGGTTAAGTCCCTGGCCCACGCGCGATCGCGCTTCGCTATCGCGGTAATCACAACGTATCGCTCATCGTAAGTTCGCACTCGGAGAAAAAACGATGTCGGGGCGTTCGCCTCGTTCTCTTTTTCTTTCTCGGTTGCTAACTCAAAAGCTTCGGTGAAAACGGCCCGCGCTTTTTTCTGCTCATAGGGCCACAGGAGATCCGCTGCCCGGATCAAGACGCTTATGCGCTGGTTAGAGTTGTCGAAAGTCTTTGTGAGGCCGACCTGTTGCTTGATCATCTCGACTGCGTTATCTCGCGTGCACAGCGCCGACTTATAAACCCTCTCCCCCTTGGCCTGTCCCAACACCTCCGCCCACGGCGCCACCCCAGCACTCCAAACCGAGATCAGAATCACGCACCGAAGCGTAATCGCGAGTCTATGCACGTTTGACATAAACGCCCTACCAAAGCGACCGTTCCGCAAAGATGGTTATAGCATGCGAGTTGACGGGTTTTCGGGTTTGCTTTTATACAAGTCCGCTCGTATCATCTGCCAACCCAGTAGTCCAAAACCTCCCGTAAGAGCTACCTCCCAGTTTAGTTTTCAGTCCCCAGAGACATACTCCCGACGATCGCTGAGGCCTCCCAAGCTAACCCACTGTTCTCTTTTCACTGGAGGATCTATGAAGAAGACGCTTGCACTCTTTGTTTTCACGGCCTTAGCCGTGGCGGCGGTGGTATTCACCGCGGTCCACGGACAGAACGCCAACAGCAATTCATCCAGGTTTCGCCGCCTCAGCGCGGAGAAACGTATCCCTAATCAATACATCGTAGTGCTCAAAGACGACGTGGCCGACGTCGAAGGCGAAGCCATCCGCCTCTCGCGCGATTTCGGTGGCGACCGCAACGGCGCGCACACATACCAACGCGCGCTCAAAGGTTTTTCGGTGCGCATGCCGGAACAACAAGCCCTCCGGCTTGCCGACGATCCGCAAGTCGCATTCGTCGAGGAAGATGGCGTCGTCAGTCTGGGAACGACTCAGACCGGCGCGACCTGGGGACTCGATCGCATCGATCAACGCAATCTTCCGCTCGACGGAAACTATAACTACACACCTACAGGCACGGGCGTGAAAGCGTACATCATCGACACCGGTATCCGTGCGACTCACACGCAGTTCGCCGGACGCGTGATCTCCGGCTTCACGGCAATCAACGATGGACTCGGCACGAATGACGGCAACGGACACGGCACGCACGTCTCAGGCACGGTCGGCGGTTCAACCTACGGCGTCGCGAAGAACGTGACGCTCGTTGCGGTTCGCGTGCTCGACTCCAGTGGTAACGGAACGAACTCCGGCGTCATCGCGGGTATTGACTTCGTCACATCGGACCACTCGGCGGGTCAACCCGCGGTCGCCAACATGAGTCTCGGCGGCGGCGCGTCAACCGCGCTGGATACCGCGCTCAACAACTCGATCAACGACGGCGTGACGTATGCAGTAGCAGCCGGAAACGAAAACCAGAATGCCTGCAACGTTTCACCCGCTCGCGTTGCAAACGCGATCACCGTCGGCTCGACGACGACCAGCGACGCGCGCTCGTCGTTCTCAAACTTCGGCACGTGCGTCGACATCTTCGCTCCGGGCAGCAGCATTACCTCAGCATGGCGGACCAGCGACACGGCGACAAACACGATCTCCGGCACGTCGATGGCCACACCGCACGTCACAGGCGTTGCCGCGTTGTTCCTGGAAACCAACCCGACTGCCTCGCCCGCAACCGTAACGGCGGCGATCATCAACGCGTCAACCCCAAACAAAGTGACAGGTGCGGGAACAGGTTCGCCCAACCGGCTGCTCTTCTCGCTGTTGACCGGCGCGCCATCGCCAACGCCGACTCCGACCCCGCCGCCAGCAGGTACAGAACTGTTGCTCAACCGCGGTTTCGAGTCAGGCGCAGTTAACTGGACCGCGACTGCCGGCGTTATCAACAACTCGACACAACAAACACCTCGGACCGGAGCGTGGTACGCATGGCTCAACGGCTACGGCGTGACGCACACCGATTCGCTCTTCCAGCAGATCACGGTGCCCGCAAGTGCGAACACGGTGACGTTGAGTTTCTGGCTCAAGATTTCGTCCGCGGAGACAACGACGACAACAGTGTTCGATCGCCTGCAAGTGCAGATTCGGAACTCGAGCAACACGGTGCTGACAACGCTCGCCACCTACTCGAACCTGAATGAGACGACGGGTTACACGTTGAAGACGTTCGATGTGACGGCATTCAAAGGACAGACGATTCGCATCTACTTCCTGGGAACGGAGGACTCGTCGCTCGCAACTTCGTTTGTGATCGACGATACTTCCTGCACCACGCAGTAGGTGTTAGGCCGTTATTGCCTGTGTCTCGCACTCGGCACGAGCAGAGACACAGGCTTTACGGCTTGCGGTGTTCTGAACTATTCTCCGGCGATGCTCGAACTCAGTATCGCCGAAGTTTCCAGCCTGCTGCGCCGGAAAGGGATCTCGCCTGTAGATCTCACCAACGCCTGCCTCGATCGCATCGAGCAACTCAGTCCCTCGCTGAACGCATTCATCACCGTCATGCACGACAGCGCGCTGGCCCAGGCGCGCGAGGCGGAAGCGGAGATCCGTCGCGGAAACTGGCGTGGACCACTGCACGGCGTTCCGGTTGGTTTGAAAGATCTGATCGACACCGCCGGAACGAAAACAACCTGCGGCAGTGAACTGTTTGCCGACCGCGTCCCCGCAGACGACGCTGACGTCGTGCGGCGGTTGAAGGATGCGGGCGCCGTGCTGATCGGAAAACAAAACATGCAGGAGTTTGCGTGGGGTGGGACGTCGACGTCGTCGTACTACGGTCCGGTGCGCAATCCGTGGGACGTCGAGCGGATCGCAGGCGGATCGTCGGGTGGTTCGGCGGCGGCCGTGGCGGCGGGGTTGTGCTTTGCGGCGATCGGAACTGACACGGGCGGTTCGGTGCGCGAACCCGCAGCGTTCTGCGGGATTGTCGGTCTGAAACCGACGTATGAACGCGTGAGCACGCAGGGAGTGTTTCCGTTGTCGACGTCGTTGGACCATGTTGGGCCGCTGTGCCGGACCGTCGAGGATGCGGCGCTGGTGCTTCAGGTGATTGCGGCGTGCGACAGACTCGATCTGAGTATCCAAACCAAACCGCGGATCGGAATCGCCCGCGGGCCGTTCTTTGACGATCTGAATGCGGAGATCGAAAGCGCTTTCGAGGCCGCGATGAAAGTGATCCGTGTTCTGTCGTCGGAGTTCAAGGAGATAGATCTGCCGGCCACACCGGGTGCCGTTCAGGCGCCGGAAGTTTACGCGGTTCATGCAAAGCACTTCGCTGCGTCGCCGCAAAAGTATGGACGTTGGATGCAGGAACGGTTGAAGCAGGCAGCAGCGATCGACAACGCGGCGTACGTCGAGGCTCGACAGGAACTCGATCGCGTGCGGCGTTTGATCGACGAGGTTTTTACGGAAGTGGATTTTGTGGTTACCCCGACGACGCCGGTGCCGCCGATCACCATCGAAGAAGCACTGAACATGTCACCGGATCCGGCGGGCGAGCTTTGGTTGCGAAATACGCGGCCGTTCAATGCATACGGCGTGCCGACGATATCCGTTCCGTGCGGTTTCACGCGAGCGGGTTTGCCGATCGGGTTGCAGATCGCCGGGCGAAATCTCGGTGAGGCAAGTCTATTATCGTTCGCTCATGCGTATGAGCAATCAACCGGCTGGCATCGACGCGTACCCATCCTGAATAATTAATGCGAACGATTCTCGTCATCATCATCTGCGCTGTTGTTGTCGCAGCCGCTCCTACCACGGACATCAAAGTCGATCAGGTCGGGTATTTGCCGCAGGCACGGAAACTCGCGTTTGTTGTCACGAACCAAACGGCCGCTGAGTTTCTGTTGCGTAAGCCTGACAGCTCGACCGTCGTGTTTCGCGGAAAGTTGTCACCAGCAACGTTTGATACAGACTCCGGCGATCGAATTCAGCTCGCAGATTTCTCGCAGTTCAAGACTGAAGGGCGCTTTTACATCGAAGTGCCTGGCGTCGGAACAAGTTGGACGTTTTCGATCGGGCCGTCTGTTTATCGTCGCGCGTTTTACCAAACGATGCGCTCGTTCTACGGGCAGCGCTGCGGCACAGCGGTCGATCTGGGACCTGAGTTTCTCGGTTTCAAACATGACGCGTGTCATCTGAACGGCGCCTACCACCCGTCGTCCGGCAAAACTGGACCACGCGTTTCCGCGAGAGGCTGGCACGATGCCGGCGACTACGGACGTTACGTTGTGAACTCGGGCATCACGACAGGTGAACTGCTATGGGCGTGGGAGTTATTCGGTAGTCGCATTAAGAACATCACCCTGGACATTCCCGAATCACACAATTCGCTGCCCGACATCCTCGACGAGATCCGGTGGAACCTTGACTGGATGCTCACGATGCAGGACGAGGACGGCGGCGTTTGGCCCAAACAGACCAGCGAGCGCTTCGCGGATTTCGTCATGCCGGAGAACGACGCACTGGTGAGCTACGTGATCGGCACCGGCAACGAACCGTACAAGAGTTCGCAGGCAACAGCGGATTTCGGCGCCGTGATGGCGATCGCCGCGCGCGTTTACAAAACGTTCGACGCCGATTTCGCGCAGCAATGTTTGACCGCAGCACAAGCAGCGTGGGCATGGTTGCAAAAACATCCGAACGTCACGTTCCGCAACCCTGAAGGTGTATTGACCGGCGAATACGGCGACGCCGATCCACGCGACGAAGTCCTCTGGGCCGCCGCTGAACTCTGGCGCACTACAAAGGACGCCGCGTACGAGCGCTACTTCCTCGCCCACTACTCAGAGCACGTATCAACAATCGCGGCGAGGCCACCATCGTGGCCGCGCGTTGGGCCACTCGCACTCTGGACGTACATGCTGGACCACGCTGCGAACAAAGAGGCGGCGCGTGCAATTCTCGAAGCATCTTTGAAAGCTGCCGACCAGATCGTCGGACGAACTGCCACGGCGGGTTATCGCAACAGCCTGACGAGCAATGACTATGTTTGGGGATCGAACGGAGTCGTTGCGAACTACGCTGTTCAGTTAATGATCGCCAACGTGGTGAAGCCGGATGCACGCTATGTCGAGGCGGCCCTCGAAAACCTTCACTACCTCTTCGGACGCAACACGTTTTCGCTCTCGTGGGTAACTCAACTCGGCGAGAACTCGTTTCGCCACCCGCACCATCGTCCCAGCCAGGCTGACGCTAATTCGCAACCATGGCCGGGACTGCTGTCAGGTGGTCCAAATCGTGCGCGTCAGGATCCGGCGATGAGGAAACTGCCCAGTCTTCCACTGGCGAAGATGTATCTCGACGAGTGGGAGAGTTACGCAAGCAACGAGATCGCGATCAACTGGAACGCGCCGCTCGTGTTTGTTCTAGCCGCACTCCAACAGCAAAACTGATCGACTATCGTTTCGAGATGTCGTAGGCCGCCATCTCGGATGAATTGCGGACCAGTAAACGTCCGTCGGCAATTGCCGGGTTGTTCCACGTCGATCCCTGCAACGCCGCAAAGCGCGC
>DASTOZ010000604.1:0-5592 GCA_035762365.1 Pyrinomonadaceae bacterium
AGTGACGGTGCGTAACATCTCGACTAACGAGTCGCGCACTGCGCAAACGAATGCAGAGGGTCGCTATCAATTCGCGTCGCTCGCCGTCGGTGCTTACGAGATCACAGTTGAGAGCACCGGTTTCGCGAAGTACATGCAGTCAGGGATCACACTCGCGCTCAACCAACAGGCAGTGGTCGACGTGACGATGAAACCGGGCGCCGTGCAGGAGATCGTGAACGTCGTCGAAAACGCATCGGTGCTGAACACTTCAAATGCCGAAGTCGGCACGCGCTTCGACGAGAAGCGTCTCTCGGAATTGCCGCTCGCGACGACGCGCAGTGTTTACAACATCGCGCTGTCAGCTCCGGGCGTCAGCCAGTTGAACTCCGGACAGAGCGCGTTTGCCGGAGGCACAAACTTTTCCTCGAACGGCGGACGTGTTCGTTCCAACAACTTCATGATCGACGGCCAGGACAATAACAACTTCGGTGTTGCCGGATCGACGATCCCGTTGAACAACCCGGACGCGATCCAGGAAGTACGGCTGGTAACCAACCAGTTCAGCGCCGAGTACGGCCGCAACTCGAGCGCTGTTTTCAACGCGATCACGCGCAGCGGTTCCAACCAGTTTCATGGTTCGGCGTTCTGGTTTCACAACGATAACGCGCTGAACGCGTGCAGCAACGTGCAGAAGGCGGGCGCGAATGGTTTTTGCAATCCAAACGCGGCGGATCCATCTCATCGCAAGGCGCCGTTCCGAATCGAGAACCAGCTCGGCGGCACGCTCGGTGGACCGCTGCACCTGCCGCGCTTCGGCGAAGGTGGACCATGGTACACGAGCGGTCAGGATCGCACGTTCTTCTTCTTCTCGGTGCAACGATGGTGGGACCGCCAGCTCGGTGTCGGTCAAACGCTGAACGGCGCGCCGACGGCAGCAGGAAAAGCGATCATCGAACAAGCTGCGGGCGATCTGCCGCAGGTCAGGGCTTTGCTCGACTTTCTACCGGCCGCGTCGACGCCGCTCAATCAAACCGTTCGCTTCGAGCGCAACGGACAGACGTTCGTCGTTCCCGTCGGATCGTTGACTGGGTCTCAGTCATCAACCTACGACGACTGGCAGACGTCAATCCGCATCGACCACCGGTTCAACGACAAGCACAGTCTCAACGGCCGCTACCTGTATCAGGATTCAGGAGCGTTCGGCAGTATTCCCGGCGTCGCGGCTTCACAGATCACGCCGCCCGGCTTCTCGTCGATCGTTCCAGCGCGCACGCAAGGCGTGAACTTGCAGTTCATGAGCGTGCTCAGTCCACACTGGATCAATGAAGTGCGCGGCGCGTTTCTGCGCAGCGCGAACGCGACGAACGCGCTCGATCCGCGTTCGCAGTTGATTCCCTCGATCGAAGTCGTAGAACTCGGCTTGAGTGGTTTCAACGCTGGTCCAACGCGCACCGCGATCGGACTCGGCGTCAACCTGCCGCAGAACCAGGTGAGAAACACGTTCCAGGTGCAGGACAACCTCTCCTACACGACCGGTAATCACGCCTGGAAGTTCGGCGTGGACATTCGCCGCAATCAATTGCATCAACTCTTCAAACCCACCACCCGCGGATTGCTCGAATACGCTTCACTCGATTTCCTTGTGAAAGACTTTGCTACCCGCGCCAACATCAACAAAGACCTCCCCGGCACGGCCCAGGTGCTGCACAACGATTGGCACGATTTCTTCTTCTACGGCCAGGACGAGTGGAAGATTCGGCCCAACTTCACCTTAACGCTCGGGCTTCGTTACGAAAACGCGGGCCAGCCGATCGCGGACCTCGTTGACTTCAATCAACCGGTGCTGGCGGCGGCGAGCAACGATCCGCGTTTTGTGTTGACGCCGGTTCCGGGTCGCGACAACAACAACTTCCAACCGCGCGTCGGTTTCAACTGGAACCCGCACACCAGCAGCGACGGCGTGATGGGCTGGCTTACGGGTGGCGACAAGCTTGTCCTTCGTGGCGGCTACACGCGCACGAACGACTACGCCTACACCAACATCGCGCTGAACATCTGGAGCTCGTTCCCATTCGTCGCGGCGGTTTCCTCGTTCCCAACGATCACCGCGCCGAACCTCGCCGGTCAGAACGTCAGCGTCATTGCAAACGCGTTCACTGTCTTGCACAACCCGCCGTTCAATCCGAACACGGTCAACCGTACGATCGTCGACGAAGACTTCCACACACCAGTCTACGACTCGTTGAGTCTCGAAGTGCAGCGCGAGTTCACGCGCGACCTCGTGTTGCGAGTTGGCTATGTCGGCACGAAAGGAACCAGCTTGTTCGAGTCAGTTGACGCGAACCCGACGCTTATTGGCTGTTTGCAGGCGAGCGCCGCAAACAACTTCTGCCGCGCGATTCCCAACCAGGGTCCGACGCGTTTACGCACCAACTCGGGCATGTCGATCTACCACTCGCTTCAGACCAGTTTGGAGAAGCGATTGAGCTCCGGCTTTAGTGCGGGAGTTCACTACACGTACAGCTCGTTCATCGACACGATGTCTGAGATCTTCAACGTGTCGTCCGGTGAGATCGCGGTGGCGCAAGACTCGTACAATCGCCGGTCGGATCGCGCGCGGTCGAGTTTCGATCGTCCGCATCGTCTCGCCGGTAATTTCGTTTACGAGTTGCCTTACTTCCGCGATCAGAAGGGCTTCACCGGCCGCGTACTCGGCGGTTGGCAGCTCAACTCGTTCTTCACTCTACAGAGTGGTTCGCCGTTCACGCCGCTCAACGGTTCCGACCCGGCGGGCGCGCTCGCGAGCATCTCGTCGCTGGTCGGCAACGCGATCAGACCGAATCTCAACACGACGCTCGATCTGTCGGGCATGAGTGTTGAAGAGATCCTTGCGGCTGGCGGCCGTTCGCTCTTCACGCCGATCACGGCGGCGCAACGAATCGGCAACGCCGGACGCAATACGCTGCGCTCCGATGGAATCAACAACATTGATTTCGGAATCTTGAAGAACACGCGGATCGGAGAGAACCAGCGGCTCCAATTGCGCGCAGACTTCTTCAACTTCACTAACTCTCGAGATTTCGGTATTCCCGATTCGAGAGTTACGTCGAACAACTTCCTGAATCAATGGGGCACGGATGGCGGCAACCGGCGCATTGTCGTCGGCTTGCGCTACGTGTTTTAAGTTCAAGGGGGAAAGGTGGTCACGAAGTGTTTTGGGTTGCCCTAACGTGGAACGCCAGGTTACACGAGGCACTTCGTGCCACCTTTGCGAAAGAGGCTGTTCACGCGGGCCTGATGATTACCAGGATCCGAGAAACGAGGTCTTGCAGGTTCTCTTCGCGGACCGCGATGTGAACGTCGGCCAGTTCATACACCGGACGGCGTTGTTCGTAGAGCGCCAACGCCTGTTCGCGCGTCCTGCCGAGCGGCCGATCTTCCTGTGAGGCTGCGATTCTGGCCCAACACATTTCAAAGGACGCGTCGAGCCACACGCTCAAGCAACTGAACGCGTCGATAAGCCGACGATTCTTTTCCTGGATCCATGCGCCGCCGCCGAGTGCAATCACTCTCGCGTCGCCTAGCTCCAGCACGTGACGCAGCGAGTCAGTCTCGATCACGCGAAACGCGCGTTCACCGTTTTCGACGATCAGTTGCGCCGGTGACCGTCCGACGCGCTTCGTGACCACATCGTCAAGATCGACCATCATGACGTTGAGTTCGCGCGCCAATTCACGCGCGACTTTCGTCTTGCCGCAGCCCATGAAGCCCGTGATGACGATAGGATGCTTACTTTTCAGTGGCGTTTACCTCTCGGCGAGCGTGGCTAACAAACTAAAGAACTCGGGAAACGAAACGCCCACGCATTCAGAATCCATGATCTCGGTTTTGCCGTCAGCCATTAAAGCGGCGACTGAGAAAGCCATCGCGATTCGATGATCGCCAAACGAGTCGATCGTGGCGCCGCGAAGTTCAGTTGGTCCGGAGACTGCGATGCCGTCGTCAAACTCTTCGACGTTCGCTCCCATGGCGCGCAGGTTTTCGGCGGTCGCTAACAAACGGTCGCTTTCTTTTAGTCGCAGCTCTTCAGCATCGCGGATCTCGATGCCACCGGGGACTTGCGAACCTACGACTGCGAGCAGCGGTAACTCGTCGATCAGCGAGGGAATCATCGCGCCTGACAGGATGCGATCTTCGTCGCGCGGCGCAGAATGAAGACCGCCAGTGACAACGATCGTTCCGACTGGTTCGTTGCGTTCGTCACGCAGATCACGGATTGAGATTTTCGCGCCCCACGCACGCAACACCGAAACGAAAGCCGCGCGTGTCGGATTCAACCCGACCGCATCGATCGTTAGTTCGGAACCAGGCAGCAGCATTGCGGCAGCGATGAAGTACGCGGCAGACGAGATGTCGCCGGGGATTGTGATCGCGCCGCCAGTAAACCGCGCCGGTCCGTCAATGGTGATCGACAAATCGTCGTTAGTTGTTACGGCAACACCGAACCCGTTGAAGAGTCGTTCGGTGTGATCGCGCGAGGCCGACTTCTCGATCACGGTCGTGCGGCCGTTGGCGAAGAGTCCGGCGAAAAGAATTGCCGACTTGACCTGAGCGCTGGCGACCGGCAGCCGATATTCGATCGGCATCAATTGATCCGAACCGTGAATCTTGAGCGGCGGCTTCCCATCGCTTGAATCGATCATCGCGCCCATCAATTCGAGCGGCTCGATGATCCGGCGCATCGGACGAGAGCTCAGCGACTTGTCGCCGACGAGTTCGGCATTGAAGTCTTGACCTGCCAGAATGCCGGCCAGGATTCGCATCGTCGAGCCACTGTTTCCACAATCCAACGGCGCGTGCGGAGCTTTCAGCGTTTGATTGCCGGTAAATCGAAGAATCCCGTCGTTGGATTGAACCGAAACGCCGAGCTGTTGAAGGCACGAGAGTGTCGACGCACAATCCTGCGCCGTTGAAAAGTTTGTAATCTCGGAACTGCCAGAAGCGAGCGCGGCGATCAATGCTGCCCGGTGTGAAATGGATTTGTCGCCCGGGAGGGTCAGACGTCCTTTAAGCCTACGGGCGGGCGTTAATTTCATTTTCGACATAAAGTTGCAACCAGGAAGCAACGGCGCCGCACAAATCCGGAGAGGCATTCTGATTGTGATTGTGTTATAAGGTACGCCATCCCCTGTTTGTGGCTCTCCGGAGACCCGACTGCCCCCCGAAGTTAATCCCCCTGAGCAAGGCTTAGGAGCCCCATGTGGAATTCTGTGTCGCCTGCGTTGTATCCAACCGTCTTAATTGCCGAAGATTCGCATGACACGCGCATTATGCTCAAGCGTGCATTCGAACTGAAAGGCTATAATGTCGTCGAAGCCGCCGATGGTAACGAAGCACTCGAAGCAGTTCACGAAACTCGTCCCAACCTCATTGTCATCGACTTGAACATGCCCGTAATCGACGGGTTGGAAACGATCAAGAACATCCGCCAGCTCGAACCACCGGGCGAGCACGTGCCAATCGTGGCCATCACCGCGTTTGACGTTTACGGCATGAAAGAAGCGGCGCTGGAAACAGGCTGCAACACATATCTGAGCAAGCCTCTCGACA
>DASTOZ010000605.1:0-3455 GCA_035762365.1 Pyrinomonadaceae bacterium
TGGCGCACGCACGCTGAAATCACCGACTATCGCGAAACACCCAACTACTCCGACACGATCGCTTACGCGCGACGACTCGCCGAGGCATCGCCGTCGATCGAGTACCGACGCTTCGGCCACAGCGGCCAGGGTCGTGAGTTGCCGCTGCTGATCGCTTCCGAGACCGGCACGTTCACTCCCGAAGCCGCACGAACGGCGGGAAAAGCCGTCGTGCTTATCCAGGCATGCATTCACTCCGGCGAGCCCGACGGCAAAGACGCAGGCTTCGCGTTGCTGCGCGACATCGCGATCACGAAGACCTCAGCGGGCATACTCGAAAATGCCGTCCTGCTCTTCATTCCGATCTACAACACCGACGGCCACGAACGCGCCAGCCGTTACAATCGCATCAATCAAAATGGTCCGGAAGAGATGGGCTGGCGCACAACCAGCACTTACCAAAACCTCAACCGCGATTACCTGAAAGCCGACACGCCGGAAACACGCGCGTGGCTCAGACTGTGGAACGAATGGAATCCCGATCTGTTCATCGACTGCCACGTGACTGACGGCGCCGACTACCGCTGCAACATCACTTACCATTACGAACATCACGCAGGCGTCGATGATGCAGTCGTCGCCTGGGAACGCGACGTCTTCGGCGGACGTGTCGCCCCGGCGACTGAAGCTGCCGGCAATGTTATCTCTTGGTATCTGGAGTTCATCGACAATCGCGATCTCACGCTCGGCACGCGAGACTTCAACGGCTCGCCACGTTTCTCGACAGGTTACGTCCCGATCCGAAACCGTCCCGGGATCCTGATCGAGACGCACATGATTAAAGACTACCGTTCACGCGTAATCGGCACGTACGATTTTCTTCGCGCGGCATTGATCGAAGTGAACCGCGAACCCGCGCGTCTCAAACAACTCGGACGCGAAGCTGACGCACGCACGGTTGCAATGGGCATCGACTACGATCCGGAGAGGCTCTTTCCACTCGATTTTGAACTCACTGAAGAGCCGACGCCTTTCGCGCTGCGAGCGTTTAAGTACGAAACGGATGAGAGTGAAGTGTCAGGCGACCTGCGTGTGGTTTACGGACGCGAGCCACTCGATCTAACGGCGCCGATGTATGATACGTTTCGCGTCACGCGCGCGGTCGCGCCGCCGCTCGCGTACATCGTTCCGGTGCAGTGGAGCGACACGATTGAAGTATTGAAAGCGCACGGTCTGAAGTCCCACGTGCTTGCAGAAGCACGAGAGATTGAAGTCGAGAGTTATCGATTTACAAATGTAGTGTGGCCGCCCGGACCGTTCGAAGGTCGACACATGCCGAAGTTCGATGCGGAACGTATCGTCGAGACGCGCACGTTTCACGCGGGCTCGCTGATCATCCCAGTGGGCCAACCTCTTGCGAAGGTGGCGATGAACTTGTTGGAACCCGAAGCGCCGGATTCATTCGTGCGCTGGGGCTTCTTCAACGCGATCTTTGAAGAGAAGGAGTACGGCGAGCCATACGTTCTCGAAGCGCTCGCGCGCGAGATGATGGCGGCTGATCCCGCGTTGAAGCTGGCGTTTGAAGAGCTGCTAAAGACGGACGCGGAGTTTGCCGCGAGCCCGTCGGAGCGTCTGCGCTTTTTTCACAAACGTTCGCCCTACTGGGATCCACAAATGAATGTCTATCCAGCAGGGCGGATCGTCAGTGCTATCGACCTACCATACCTCTAAAAGTTGGAGACGCCCGACCTGCGGTCATCAGAGAACGGTAGTGCCGGGCGTCCTATGCAGGGCAAACAGTGTGCAGATTTGCCTAAACGACAGTTCGTCGTCCTCCGATTATGTTAATAAGCAGCACCACGAGTGCTAACACGAGTAACAGATGAATGAACCCACCGATCGTGTAGCTGCTCACTACGCCGAGTAACCACAGAACCAACAGGATTACAAAAATCGTCCAAAGCATTTCATTCCCTCCTTTTGTCAACCACGTCCGAATCTTGCGTTTTAACAAAAGCAATCGCTGGAGAGGATGAGCAACGAGTATGCCGTCCCGGTTCGCGCGATTTTTCTGTAGTTTGAGCGAAATGATTGTTCTTCTGCGTACTAAAACATGGCACTGCTGATCTGCAACCGTATTATCTGTGGTTAGTTTTCACGAATATGTTCTGGACTTCACGTATTCGTCGCTGGTAAAGTGAGCAACGGCGTTCGCCGCGGTCGCGACCCTTCCTTTTGAAGTTCCGTCGCTTTCCAACTCCCGATTCTTTGGCTTTGAGTTTTTGATCTGCCTTCGGACTGTGTTTCCGGCGGCTACTTGGAGGTTTTTTTTCGTATGCCAACCCCCACGCCACGCGTATCGGTACGCACTCGCCGTGTAGCCCTGATAACGATGGCCGTAATTACGTTTTCCCTCGTAATCGCCGCGTCAATAGTCACATATCAGCGCCGTCACCCCCCGTTGCAGACGATCAACTACTCGCAACTCTACGGTCTCGCCGAAACCGGAGGCGCCGTCGCGTTGCATGTTGAGGGCGAGACGCTGACGGTCACGAAGAGCGACGGCTCGCGCCAGGAGGCGACCGTAACCGGAGAAGCCACGCAGCACGAGATCGTCCAATTGTTTCGCAAGCAGAACGTGCCGGTTGAGTTTCGGCCGTTGCAGCCGGGCTTCCTCGTGAGCTCGCTCAACTGGGTGCTGCCCGTGTTCACGCTCGCTTTCATCGGCTTCGCCGGGTGGAGGATCTACTCGAGCATGAGCGGCAAAGGCTCGTTCGAGCTGACGGATCATAATGGCCAGCAGAACGTCGGGTTCGACGACGTCGCAGGCGTTGACGAAGCGCGCGCCGAACTGAGCGAGACGATCGAGTTTCTGCGCAACCCGGAACGGTTCAGCCGTCTCGGCGGACGTGTTCCGCGCGGGATTCTTTTGTATGGTCCGCCGGGAACGGGAAAGACGTTACTGGCGAGAGCGGCAGCCAAAGAGGCAGGCGTCGCGTTTCTCGCAGCGTCGGGATCGAGTTTCCAGGAGAAGTTCGCGGGACTGGGCGCAGCGCGCGTCAGACATCTCTTCGCCAAAGGACGAAAACTGTCGCCGTGCATCATTTTTATCGACGAGATCGATGCGTTGGGACGACAGCGTGGGCGTGGTGGCGATTCCGCGTCCGCCGATCAGGACCAGACGCTGAACCAGCTGCTCGTCGAGATGGATGGCTTCGATCAGTCGAGCGCCGTTGTCGTCATTGCTTCAACGAACCGTCCTGACATTCTCGATCGCGCATTGACTCGTCCCGGACGATTCGATCGTGAGATCGCGGTAGACCTCGCTGACGTTAACGGCAGGGAAGCGATACTGAAAGTCCACGCTCGCAACCTGAAACTCGAAGAAGGTCTCGATCTGCAATGGATCGCCCGCGGCACGCCCGGTTTCTCGGGCGCCGAGCTGGCGAACCTGATGAACGAAGCGGCGATTGCCG
>DASTOZ010000606.1:0-3526 GCA_035762365.1 Pyrinomonadaceae bacterium
GGCGAACTGGCAACGCAATCGCCAGCGAATCATGGAGCGCGGCTCGGTGTCTGTAACGAAGTTTCAACCTCCTCCGGCTGGTCCAACAATTCCCGCGATCGTGATCTCACTGGAAATGGCCAACGCATTGTTAGCCGGCGAAAAAGATGTCGAAGGCATTTTCACTTCGGGTGGCGCAACGCTGCCCGCGCCATTTGTGATGAACGATCAGAAGAAAGTCACGTTGAATATCGCGAGCAGCACCGAAAGCATTCCGACGCAGAACGTAGTTGCGGTTTGGGAAGGCAGCGATCCAACACTGAAGTCAGAATACGTCGCGCTCGGCGCGCATTACGATCACGTCGGATCGGGTTGTCCGCCTGCGGGTGACGACAGGATTTGCAACGGTGCGGACGACGATGGCTCAGGCACAACCGCACTGCTCGCGATGGCTGAAGCGTTAGCCAAGGCGCCGTCACGTCCGAAACGCTCCATCCTGTTCGTTTGGCACTGCGGCGAAGAAAAAGGACTCTGGGGATCGCGCTACTTCACGGAGTTTCCGACCGTCCCGCTCAATTCGATCGTCGCGCAGCTCAACATCGACATGATCGGACGGACCAAAGCGGAAGGCGACACAAACACGCGTAATAAAGATCTGACTGGTCCAAATGCGATCTACGTGATCGGTTCGACGATGATGAGCACTGAGCTGGGCGAGATCGTCAACAACGTAAACAAGTCGTACCTGAATCTCGCGTTTGACACGCGTTACGACGATCCGAAGGATCCGAACCGGTTCTTCTACCGCAGCGATCACTACAACTACGCGAAGAAAGGAATTCCAATCATCTTCTTTTTCGACGGAGTGCACGAAGACTATCACCGGGCGGGCGATACGGCCGACAAGATCGATTATCAGAAGATGGAAAAGGTGACGCGGACGATCTACATGACGGCGTGGGAGATCGCGAACCGTGCCGCGCGCTTGAAGGTCGATAAGCCGCTGCCCGCGCAGATCACGATCAGTTAAGACTTGCCTCTTTCGGCGATTAGACGTCGATACGCTTCGGCGCGTGAGAGTCCCAGCTCACGCGCCGCTTTTTTTAGCGCAGCGCGGTGATCGAGACCGTCACGCTCGAGTTGATCGACCAGCGACGAGATCATTTGAGCGCGATCCGCTTCATGCGTGGTTGTTTCAAAAACAGTTCGATCGATCAGCAGCACGATCTCGCCTCGCGGTTCCTTTTTTAAATAATGCTCGGCGAGTTCACTCAACCGACCTCTTCGAATCTCCTCATGTAACTTCGTCAACTCGCGAGCGACGACGGCTTCGCGTTCACCGATCGTTTCCAGTGCGTCCCTCAGTGTTTCTGCAAGACGATGAGGCGCTTCGTAGAAGATCAGCGTCCCCGGAACGGAGCGCAGTTCGTTGAGTCGCGTGCGACGCGCGTTCGAGCGCGCCGGTAAGAAGCCGCCAAAGAAAAACTCGTCAGTCGGCAGGCCTGCGGCGATCAGCGCCGAGATCAATGCACTTGGACCAGGCACCGGGACGACTTGCATATCGTTCTCGATTGCTGCGCGAACGAGTCTGTAACCCGGATCGCTGATCGATGGCGTCCCGGCGTCTGAAACAACCGCGACGTCTTTTCCTTCGCGCAAGAGTTCGACCAGTTGACGCGCGCGTTCCTGCTCGTTGTGTTCGTGATAACTGACCGTCTTCGTTCCGATGCCGTAGTGCTGAAGCAGCTTGCGTGTGTGACGTGTGTCTTCGCACGCAATCACCTCGACGTTGTTGAGAACGTCGATCGCGCGATGCGTGATGTCTGCAAGATTACCTATCGGCGTCGCGACCAGGTAAAGGGTGCCGGGCATGCGACGTATTCTTACATGACAAAGGCCCCGGGGGAACCGAGGCCTTTTCGTTGGAGGGGTAAAACGGGCGGATTAATCAGGGATGCTGGGCTCCAAGTGCGGAATTACTGCGGGAATGGAATTCGTCTCATCCAGTCGTCGATGCGATCGCTACTGCGACGATAATCGTCGTTGCGTCGGTAATCGCCATCGCGACGGCGGTAGTCATCGTCGCGGCCGTAGCCACCGTTGTTGTATCTGAAACCGTAGACGTCGCTGATGAATCGCAGCTCACGCTGAATGTTGGACCAGTCAGACGCCAGGCGGCCGTCAAACCAGCGCGGTCGCGCGACGCGGTCCACTTGCTGGCCTTCCTGCAACACGCGGCGCGCTTCGTCGGCGCTGCGGTTCAGGTCGCGGCCGTTGCCGACGCGCGATTTCAGATCGCCGACGGCGTCGCGAAACTCGTGGACCTGTTCGTTGATTCGATCTTCACGTTGTGAACCGTTGGCGCGGCTGCGATCGAGCGCGCGGTCCATGTTCCTTTCGAAGTCTTTGGCGAGGCGGTCGAGGCGATGGACGGAGTCGCGCAGGGCACGTTCATCGTAGCGACCGTAGTCGTCGCGATCGCGGCCGCGGCCGCGGTCCCCGTTATTGTCGCCGCGGCCCCACTGCGCGGCGGCTGCAGCAGGCAGGCACAAGGCTAGGATGGCTGCCGCCAGTATTGAAAATTTCAGTGTGTGTCGGTTTGTCATTTTTCGATCATTCTCCTCGGGTAGCTTCGGCCCTACCGAGCTTTGGCAAGTGGTGTGCCTGTGACAAAGAACACGCAAAAAGCAGTGATTTCGCGGGTGGGAGGGTGATGGCGACGCCAAAAGGTGCACGCCCTACCGGAAAAGGTTACCGCTCAGTTCACTTGGACTCGGCAGTGCGCTAGCGGGAGCCAAGCAAAAAAAGAAACAGAGGCTGACCTCTCGCTTGGACCTCGGGAGGACCTCAGTGAGGTTTGTCGAGGAGGATGGAGATGTGGCGGTCGATGTCGGAGGCGTGAAGGAGGCGGCGGTTCTTCGTTAGCGATTTCCAGCCCGGCGCGCCCGACGTTGTTTTTGCCAACACGAGCTCTTCACTCGCGCGGCGGATGCCCATGTGACGGATGTTCGCAGCAGCCAGTCCACCACCATGAACGATGCCGTCGCGCGGCACTCGCGGCCAACCAGCTTCCACAAACAATGTCCGCACTCCATTCGTCAACGTGATGAGCTGCCCAACCATCGTCGACGTCCCCGTACGGAATCGATGCTCGTCAGTCCGCGCGATCTGGATGCTCGCACCTGCCCGGTTCGCTGCACCAGCAGCGACCGTAAAGCTCTCGATCAGCCACTGAACACCAGCCTTGCGCAACAGGTCGTTTGAATTTCTGAGCGACAGGTAATCGGCCACGTCGCCGCGTCCGGCAAGGCGTGCTTTTTGCTCCGCGTCCGAGAGTGCTGCTGCCCAGGCTTCGTCGAGTTCACTCATGTTTGTTTTGTCTTCGTGATGGTATCATGAGGCCCGAATCGTCCCCCACAAATCCAACGCGCACATGATGCGGAACCGTTCAAGATGACCCGAATTTATCGAGCCTCGAGATATTTATTAACTGCGTTTTTGGCCGGTGGGCTTTTCCTGCTCATCCACGCAAACCCACTGGCCCAGT
>DASTOZ010000607.1:0-5547 GCA_035762365.1 Pyrinomonadaceae bacterium
GCGCCCAGCAGGCCTGCTTCACCGCGGCCGAACGCGCGCGCGCCGAACAAACAGCCAAAGTCTGGCGAACGCCCGATCCGGGTTATGACCCGGTGCTGGGCTACAATCCCGCACGCGGCCCACGTCGCGGCGCACCACAAGTCGACGCGAACGGACGCGCCAGGCCTTTCAACTGTGTCGCAAATAAAGACGAGAGCCCCGGCGCCGGTACGACGCCGAAGTTTCACTGCTCGGTTGCGGGTGTTACCGACGACGATGGCGACCCGATCCGCTACAAGATCAAACCGCACTTTAAAGGACAGTCGCCCGACAAACGCAACGGCGAGATTTACGGCGAGTTTCTTTCATCGCGTTTCTCGAAAGCGCTCGGCTTCTTCGCCGACGACGAGTGGGTCGCAGACGTCAATTGCCCTGACTGCGAGAAGAGCCTGACGCGCGGTTTTCAGGGCGCGAGTTTCTCCGGGTCGCAACCCGCCGCGGGCATTGAGCTGCCGTTGGCCCGGGGCCTCGACGTCAACTGCAACAACAAAGATTCCGCGTCACTCCCCGAAACGCTCACAAAACTTCTTCAGAGCGGCGCTCCCCGCGCGGAGATCGACGCCTTCAAACTGTGGCTGGCGTTCATCGATCACGGCGACACAAAGACCGACAATCACAAGTTCGCCTGCCTGAAATCGAAAAAGAACGGCGACAACACACGAACGTGCGAACAGCCCGTCTTCTATGTTGGGGACATGGGATCCACCTTCGGTTATTCACGATCGAGCGAGAACAAAGCGAAGCTCGACGTTTGGAAGAAGAAGGATCCGATCGAAGTGAATGGCAGACGTTGTACGACGACGGCGAAGAGCGTCGGCGACGCCAACATCAGCGAAGCCGGACGTAAACTACTGGCGGACGGACTGCAACGTCTGCTCGATGCCGAAACGCGCGATCGAACGGTCACCCGGGTGTTCGAAGCTTCGCGCAACTCGGAACGCGATCAACCCGCGTCACAGTGGGCCGCGGAATTCGAACGCAAAGCGCGCACGATCATCGACGCGCGTTGCTCAAACTGAGGAGTGGTCCTGGGTCTTTGGCCTTAGTTCTTTGTTGACAGTCCACAGCCCAGAGAACCCCAAGACTAAAAGCAAAGATCCAAGACCAAAGACTAAAGCCTAAGACCAACGATCATGACCTCTCAGGGAAAAGAACTGCCGCAAGCCGAATCACCGGCGCAACCAAAGTCGAGACCCAAGCGTTTTCTCGCCTGGTCGGTCCTCAATCGCGACCTGTGCCAGTTGGAGTTTTTCCGTCGCGTGCTCGAAGAAGCGCTCGACAACACGACACCGGTGCTCGAGAAGCTGAAGTTTCTGTCTGTGTTTTCTTCAAACCTCGACGAGTTCTTCATGGTCCGTGTTTCCGGACTCAAGGAGATGCTCGGTATTGAAGAGATTGGACCGATGCCGGGCGAACTGACTCCGGACGAACAGCTACGAGTGATACGGAAACGAGTGCTCACGCTCGTGGAGGAACACACGAATTGTCTGCGCGAGGAAGTGCTGCCGGAGCTTCAGTCGCAGGGTGTCGTCATCGCGCGCTACTCGTCGTTGTCGCAGAGTGAGAAGCAGCGCCTGGCCGAGTATTTCATGAAGAACATCTTCCTGGTGCTCACGCCACAGGCTGTCGATCCCGCGCGTCCATTTC
Organism: Pyrinomonadaceae bacterium; assembly: GCA_035762365.1. GTDB lineage: Bacteria > Acidobacteriota > Blastocatellia > Pyrinomonadales > Pyrinomonadaceae > PSRF01. The sequence continues at coordinate 1,687 of DASTOZ010000607.1, forward strand.
CCTACATCTCGAACCTGAGTCTGAACATTGGTCTGACGGTCCAAAGTAATCCGGAAGACACGCTGGCGGGAGCGCCCCTGGGAGATGAAGTCCGGTTTGTGCGAATCAAGGTTCCGCCGGTTGTGCCGCGATTGATCCCGGTGAGTGAAGGGAAGTTGAAGTTTGCGCTGGTGGAAGAGGTGATCGAGGCGAACATCCACCGGTTGTTTCCAAACATGCACCTCAGCAAGGGGCATCTCTTCCGCGTGACGCGCGACGCCGACGTCGAGATCCGCGACGACAAAGCGGCGGATCTGCTGAAGCTGATCAAAGAGTCGCTGCGCGAGCGGCGTTTTGGTTTGCCGGTGCGTTTGGAAGTTTCGTCGACGATGCCGACCGAGATGGTTGATTACCTCACGAAGGCGCTGAAGATCGAGTCTGAAGACGTTTACAAGATCAACAGTCTGCTCGACGTGCCCGACTTGATGGAGCTTTATGGCCTCGACCTGCCGGATCTGAAAGACAAGCCGCTACGCGCCGTCGTGCCTGTTCCGCTGCGCAACAAAGAGTCGCTCTTCGACGCGATCAAGAAACAGGACGTGCTGCTGCACCATCCGTATTCCGCGTTTGGGACTGTTGTCGATTTCATCCAGGCGGCGGCTGACGATCCGGAAGTGGTCGGGATCAAGATGTGTCTCTACCGGACGGGAAAGAATTCGCCGATTCCGCAGGCGCTGATGGCCGCGAGCGAACGCGGCAAGCAAGTCACGGCCGTGGTCGAGATCAAAGCCAGGTTCGACGAAGAGAACAACATCGAGTGGGCTGCGCGTCTGGCTGAATCAGGCGTGCACGTAGTCTACGGTGTGGTTGGTCTGAAGACGCACAGCAAAGTGGCGCTCGTCGTCAGACGCGAGGAGGATGGTCTCAAGACCTACACACATATCGCCACCGGCAACTACAACCCAACGACCTCGAAAATCTATACAGACATCGGATTACTGACGAGCGATTCGATCATCGGCGACGATGCGAGCGACCTGTTCAACTTTCTCACCGGCTTTTCGATTCAAAAGGAATACAGCCGTTTGATGGTCGCGCCGTTGAATCTTCGCAAGCGAATGATGTCGTTGATCAAGCGCGAAACAGCGCAGGCGCAGGCGGACAGGCCGGCGCACATCATCGCCAAGATCAATCGTCTGACGGACCTTCAGGTGATCGAAGCATTGTACGAGGCGTCGCAAGCGGGCGTGAAGATCGATCTGATCGTGCGTGGCGCTTGCATGATTCGTCCGGGTGAGCCGGGACTGTCACAAACGGTTCACGTCAGAAGTATCGTCGGACGTTTTCTCGAACACAGTCGCATCTTCTACTTCGCGAATGGCGGCGAGGAAGAGGTTTACATCGGATCGGCTGATTGGATGACGCGCAATCTCGATCGACGCGTCGAGGTGGTTGCGCCCGTGCTCGATGTGAAGTCGAAGAAGTACCTGAAAGACACGGTGCTCGCTGCTTACCTGCGCGACAACGTGAAAGCGCGCGTGATGCGATCCGACGGCACTTACGAAATGCCAGACATGACGCCGGGCGAGGAGCCGTTCAACAGTCAGTTGTTCTTCGAAGGCAAGAACAGTTCACCGCCGGTGGGCAGCGTTCACCCGTTAAAGCGAAACCGGTTATGGTCCAAACAATAACTCGGAAGGTAAACGAATATGAAGCGTGTGACTCTCGGGGTATTGGGGATGTTTGTCCTCTTGCTGCTGGGGAGCGGTTTACTGGCTTACTATTTCCACGTTCCAGCGGAATCGACAGCGACGCGAACCGCCCCCGCGGAATTGCCGGCCGCGACTCCCACGACACCGCCTCGTGACCAAATCCCACTGGTTGGCGAACTCTTCGGACGAGACAACGCCGATCTCGCACCCGCGACATTCACGAGTTGGGAATCATTGGCTGCGCGCATCGCGTTGCGCTTCTCGCTGGCCGCGTTTCTCGCCGCGCTACTAGCGTTTCGTCCGCGACGCGGTGCTCCAATCTTTCGGCGCAATCCGTACGTGGCCCAAACGCAGATCCTGATGGCGGTGGTTGCGGGCGCGATGATGATGGTTGTTGGCGATAGCGCGGCGCGTGCGTTTGGTATCTTCGCGGCTGCGTCGCTCGTTCGGTTCCGCACGAACATTCGCGATCCGAAAGAGACGACGGTGTTACTCGTCTGTCTCGGCGTTGGCTTGGCGTCGGGCGTTGGCCGTTGGGACATGGCCATAATCCTGACGCTGTTTGTGCTGCTGGCTTTGTCGCTGCTCGAGTATTTCGAACAGTTCCAGGTGTTTCGTTCGATGGAGATTACAGTTGCGACGCGCGACGTCGACAAGACGAACGACATGCTGAAGAAGCTGTTCATCCGCCACGGCTTCGACTTTGAATTGCTCGAACTCAATCGCCAGGATCCCGATGAACCGATCGGCAGGATCGTCTATCTTGCGAACCTTGATCCGGTGGTACGGACGGCGAAGTTGAGTGAGGAGATTCTTTCGTCGGACGCGGAGAATGTCGATAGCGTTGAGTGGAAGCAGAAGGAGAGCAAGACGTACATCTATCGCTAGCGCGGCTTCAATACTGTCTAAACGCCGGGGTGAATAGCACCGATTGATTGAATGTCTACGATGCAATAGACTGCCTTGAAAATCACTCGGAGGTCTGGATGAGCCGCACGATCGTAGTTGGAGACATTCACGGTTGTTACGACGAATTGATGGAACTGATGCAGAAGGTCGGTCTTGGCGAGCGCGATCGTGTGATTTCCGTGGGCGACTTGATCACGAAAGGGCCAAAGAACCGGGAAGTCCTCGAACTGTTCATGACCGATCCGCGCTTCACCACTGTTATCGGTAATCACGATTTGCAGTTGCGGCGAAAGTGGTACGGCGAGGACGTCGATTTGAAACCCGCGCAGCGTGAGGCCCACAAAGAGTTAAAAGGCGAGAAAGACCACTACGCGAGTTTCCTGAACCGGTTGCCGTTTATGATCGATCTGGGGACGCACCTGGTGGTCCATGCCGGGCTGCGGCCGAATGTGGAGCTTCATTCGCAGACTACGGGCGACTTGACGCGTCTGCGGACGCTTGGGCCAGATCGAGAGAGCGAAGAGGGAACTCCGTGGTACCACGTCTACTACGGAGAGAAGACAGTTCTCTTCGGCCACTGGCCCGCGGCGGAGCCGCGCCGCGGCAAGAAAGCGATCGGGCTCGATACTGGTTGCGTCTACGGCTACAACCTCACGGCTTACGTCATCGACACGGAAGAGTTTGTGACCGTGCGTGCCAAGCGTGCGTATGACCCGAGCTGAAGTGTGATCAGGCTTAATCCGCGCTTCTTTACCGTCTGCCGCCGTCTATTCGCCGTCGCTGAAGGACCAAGTGAAGCGGCTCAATGCAGTGCTCGCAATTGTTGTAACCCGCTGCATTTGCCGCCGCTGCTGAATTAAAAGGCTCCGCAGTTCCGGCGTTGATGATCTCGTCGATGCGGCATTCCACCATCTCCGGATCGAGATCGTGAACGACCCGTTTCGCCACGTGTGTATTCGCCAGATACTGCTCGCCATTCATTTTTCCATTAAATCTTCTCATACGAACACGCGGGACTCGCGCCCGCTTCCTTTCACCTATATATGGCGAAAAGCGCGTTTTGTTACAACAGAAGATCTATTTTTGCATTGAGAACCTAGCGGGGAGCGTTAACCAGAAAAACGTCCCAAGCCCAGCGACTAATCTGCGCACCGTGACTGTCCGTTATTTTTGCTCTGTAACGAAACTGATTACCGTAATCGTCGGTTTTCTTTGACAGCTTGTAACTGAGCTCAATTGTGGTCACTCCCATGGTAGACAC
>DASTOZ010000608.1:0-2996 GCA_035762365.1 Pyrinomonadaceae bacterium
TTCAAGAATTTCAATATCACTGAAGAGAAGAAGATTCAGTTCCGGACCGGATTGTTCAATGTATTCAATCAGGCCTATCCGACGCAGCTGAACGTGACGAACACCACCCCGTTTGGAAGCGACATCTTCCTGGCGTTGGACACGGTCTGCAACCGCAGGATCACGGTCCCGACTGGTGATGGCGGCAACACTGCCAACATCTGCGATCCGACTGGCGGGTTCCGCTTTACGGATAACACCATTAACAACTTCGGCAAGATTCAGAACAAGCGTGGTCGACGAATCGTCGAGTTCGCTTTGAAGTTCACGTTCTAGGTTAACGTTCGGGCGTTAATCTAAAACGTTCGGCGCGGGAAGCTTGCAGTTTGCTTCTCGCGCCGTTTCAGTTTGTAGGTTAGGCTAAGATCATGAGACGGCGTGTTCTCGCTAGTTTCGGTTTCGCTCTTTCGTTGATGCTGGTTGCGACTACGCAAGCACAGTCCGACGTCGAGCCTCAATTCAAAGTAGCCGACACGAACAACGCGGTGATTCGCGGTCGAGTAACGCTTCCGTCCGGATTTGGCGTGGAAGGCTACGCCAGGATCACTTTGCGCAACGAACAAAGCGTCCTCTCAACTCTCTACACCAACAACAGCGGCGAATTCCAAATCAGAAATCTGAGCGAAGGCACGTACTACGTGCAGGCGGAAGTTTCGGGTCAGAAGTTTGAACCGGCGGTGCGTAAGGTCTCGCTCGGCCGCGGCCTGACGATCGATTTGACCCTCGAGCTACGAGAGAAAAACGAGCCGACTGTAACTAAGCGCATCAACAAAGTCGTGTCCGCCGCGGAATTGCGGCAAACCATACCGCCGGCAGCGAAAAAGCAGTACGAGCTTGGATTGAAGTTTGTAAACAAAGGCAACTTCCAACAGGCTGCCACACACTTCGCGGAAGCATTGGCGATCTACCCGGAGTATCTCGCCGCACGTAACGATTTAGGCGCTCAGTTTCTGAAACTGAAGCGAATCGACGAAGCGGAGAAGCAGTTCGAATCGGTGCTGCGTGATGATCCCAAGAACTTCAATGCGAAATTCAATATGGGCCTGGTCCAGATCGAGCGACGCAACTATCAGGAAGCGCTTGCGCTGTTGAATCAGGCGGTGGCGATCGACAGCACGCGACCGGTAGCGCGTTTGTGGATCGGGATAGCGAAACTCGAGCTCGGCGATCTCGAGAGCGCCGAAGGTGAATTGACCCGGGCATTGATCATGGGCGGAGACGAATGTATTGCCGCTCATTATCATCTGGCTCGTGTGTATCTCGATCGCGGAGATCTGGCGGAAGCGGCGCGTTCAGTTAACGTCTACATCGATTCGGCGCCGCGCGGCGAATTGATCAAAGAGGCAAAAGAGCTGGCACGCAGGATCGATCAGAAGAAGAAATAGTGGGATCAGTTGCTGAGACTGAAAGCCGTCGAGCGGCTTGCACTGTTCACACCATCACTCACCGTCACCTTCAACTCAAACACTCCCGGCGAAAACTTATCGAGCGGAAATGAGCTCGCGTACTTGATCTGCCCGCTGTCGTCCGGCGGTGGAAGTTCGCCCGAAGTCTTACCCACGGGGCGATTGTTTTGCAGAATCTCCAGCGTGACCTGCAAAGGTTTGGTCGCGCCTTTAGCCGGCCACGCGGTGAAGAAGTAGGCGAGTTGTTTGGCGGCATTGCGGTCGATCTTCTCGCCGAGATTCGGGTAGAGCAGGAGCTCGCCAAAACGCAGCGGCCGCTCTTGTTGCTGTTCACCAGGCGTCAACCGTTCGGCCCGTTTCAGCACGGCGACGCTACTAAGACGCGGTTTAGTTTCGTCGGCGCCGGCGATCTCCAGCGGCGTGTTGCTGACGTCCGCCCGGCCGGTTGCGGTATCGTACGCGATAACCTGAACACGATATTTGCCAGGTGGAAGCCGAGTCTCTCTGTAGAAAAGGATGCGTTCTTTTTTGGCTGCTTCGAGATCCTGCGAGGCGCCCGTCAGAGCATAATGTTGACTGAGTTTTTGAACGATCTGATCCGATTCATCTCTTACCAACGCGACCATCGAAAAGTCTGTGTTGTAAGTCTTGTTTTCGCCGTTGACTGACTTAAACGCGCCCACCTGGACCTCTGCAAGGACCAGTGTGAGTTCGTTCTTGCCCGAATTTGGATAACTGAGCGCGGTGCTTCTGAGCGAGCTTTGCGTCGAGCCGGTTTTCCAGTTTCTGGCGGCGGCGATCGCCGGCGCTTCATAATCCAGCATCGGCAATTGTCCAACGGATTCGACTGCGTAGTAACCCTGGCGCGACTGAACTTCGACGTTCGGACGCCCCACTTTAACGCTGATGCGGCGAAAGCGTCCGTCGTAGTCTTTGTTCTCCGGGGTGTAGGTGAGGAAGTAATAACCGTTCATGTCGTCGTCGATGCGATGAAGTCCGGCGACGAGATCGTTTGTGTCGCGAATCAGAAAGCCGCCTGTTTGGTCTGAAAGCGAGCCGAGGCCGCTGCGCGGATCGAAGCGAAGCAGGTCTTCATTGCGTTCGAGCGATCTCATATAGGGCCCGGCGTTGACGCGATCGCCGCTGCGGGCTTGTTGGGCCATGCGCTCGGCGGCAATCGAGTTGATCTCGCGCGCGGCTTCGGCGGTGCCGCTTTCGATGCGCAAGCCGGCGGCGTCGATTGAGTAGATGCTCACATTGGCGCGGTTCGCGGCGTTAATTACCGCGGGAAACTTTTGCTGCACGTTCGGAGGCAACTTCAACCCTTCCGAAAAGAAGATGATGGTTTTTCGTCCCGGTAGGTTTTGCATGGGGCTAATCACTGCGAGCAGGCTGTTGATGGTCGCAAATCCCTCCTGATCGCGTTCCAGCCGCTCATAATGGTCCAGCATCTGATTCTGCATTTCGAGCAATTTTTGCTGAGCGCTTGCCTGGCCTGCCTCTTCGCCTGCGGCTGAGGCCGCACCTCCGCTCTGGGCTGTGCCGGCCGCT
>DASTOZ010000609.1:0-3709 GCA_035762365.1 Pyrinomonadaceae bacterium
GAACGGCGCTGCTGTTGTTTTCTACGGCGTGCTCGCGCTCGTCCTCGTTGTCGCACTGCTCGATCAAACAAGCCGGGACTACGTTCCGCAGTATCAACAGATCCATGCCGAGTATGAAAGTGACCAGGAACTCATACAAAACATCGAAGCCACACTGCCCGCGGGCTCGATGATCTACCAGCTTCCCTACGTGCCCTTTCCCGAACATCCGCGCGTCAACACGATGGTCGATTACGACCACTTTCGGGGATATCTACATTCGCAAAACCTGCGCTGGAGCTACGGCGCGATGAAAAAACGCGAGGGCGACCTGTGGCAACGTCAAACTGCGGCACTTCCGGTCGATCAGCTCGTGGAAACACTCGGTTTCGCCGGTTTTGGCGGCATCTATCTCGATCGCCACGGTTACGACGACAATGGCGCCGCGATCGAAACGCAGTTGACGAGCGCGCTCGGAATCTCACCGGTTGTGAGCCGCAACGGGCGTCTCGTCTTTTTCAATACGACTGATTACAACGCGCGTCTGCGGCAGAAGTACTCGGAAAGCGAGTGGCAGGCGCGGCGGGAACGCGCCCTTCACCCGATCACGCTCGACTGGCTCGGCGGCTTTTCCGGTTTCGAAAGCTCACCGGATAAGACGAAGACCTGGCGCTGGTCGTCGAACGAAGGCGAACTCCACATTCACAACACGGCCAACCGAAACCGCAAAATCCGTGTCGATCTCTATTTTGCGACTGGCCACGAACAGTTGTCGGACCTGACGATCACTGGCGCGCTTGCCGACAATCTGAAAATCAATGCCAATCCGCAGTTTTATTCAAAAATAATCGACATTCCCCCGGGGGAAACCGTCATAAGGTTCGCGAGCAACGCGCCGCGAGTCAACGCGCCGCTGGACCCGCGTTACCTGGTTTTTCGAGTCGAAGACTTCAAATTGACCGAACTGGAAGCTAATTGACAACGCAAACTTGGATTACCTATACTCAGACCGGTCTAGGCAGTTGTGCCGGGCTCAGGAGTGACCCCAGCCTCAGGTCTTGTCAACGGACAATCCCACCAAAGGTTTGTAGGAGCATATTTGCATGCGGAAACTGTTCTTCGTTGCGCTCATCGTGATGTTTGTTTTTGGCGGGGCTCTGGCGCAAAGTCCTCCAACGTTGCGGATTGTTACTGAGACCCCGAATCTCCCATCCGAGCTCTTCTATGGTGATATTAAGGTCAAGCCGTTACGGCTGCGACCGGGCACCAACATTCCGATCACCATCGACGATGCCGATTTCTTCGCCGCCCAGCAGTACATCGACTTCCTGCGACGTTTTCCGGATGCTCCGGGACACGCGCACTGGACGGGCGAGATCACCGAATGCAGCGATCCCGCGAAGCGATTTCCCGGCGAGTCGTTAGCGCTGTGCACCGAGCGTAAGCGCGCGAACACGTCGGCGGCGTTCTTCCTTTCGCCGGAATTCGCCAACGGCGGCTCGTTTGTGCTTCGTGTTTACTGGGGAACGTTAGGAAAACTTTTGAACTTCCCCGGCTGCCCCGGCGTGCCGCAGAACCTTCCGGGTCACTGCCGTCCGAAGTACACCGATTACATTGCGGACATGGCGACCGTCGCGCAGGGCATCGTCGTTAACGACAAGCTGGATCCGAACGTAATCAACAACAACAAGCAAGCGTTCGTCGCGAATTTCATTACGCGGCCCGAGTTTCAGCAGATTTACGGCGCCCTGACGCCGACGCAGTTTGTCGACAAGCTCAGCCAGACGACCGGCGTTCCGCTTTCGAGTGCCGACCGCACCGCGTTGATCAATGAAGCCACCGCGGGTAACAAAGCGAGCGTGGTTTTCAAGATGGTCGATGGCACGACCACCGTCACGGACGGCGCGCTGGTTTTCAACACCACGTACGGCAAGGCGTTCTACGACAAAGAATTTGACGATACGTTTGTGTTCATTGAATACATCGCGTACCTGCGACGCAATCCGGACCAGGATGGATTCAATTTCTGGCTCGCCAAGTTGAAGCAGTACGGCAACTGGGTGGATGCGCAGATGGTGTTGGCGTTTATCCTGTCCCCCGAGTATCGCAATCGCTTCTGATCGCGCTTTACCTTTTCAATGCTGACCTCGTGAGGGCTTCTTGATAGACCTCACGGGTCAGCATTGCTGTTTGTGCCCACGAAAACTTTGCCGCATGCTTCAGGCCTGCTGCTGACAAGCTTTCCCGCACCTTCGCATCCGTTAACAACTCCACGATGTTGCGCGCCAGTGCCTGAACGTCCTTCGGCGCGATCACCCGCACAACATCGCTCGTCACGCTCGGAACGGCACTCGCGATAACCGGCGCGCCACACGCCATCGCCTCCAACGGCGGCAAACCAAACCCCTCGTAGATGGACGGATAAACAAAAACACGGCACGACGAATACAAGGCGCAAAGATCCGCGTCGGTAACGTAGCCCGTTATCTTTATGCGATCTTTGAACCGAGACTGTTCCATATCCACGAGCGCGTCGTTCTCTTTCCAACCGAGCTTGCCGGCTATGACCAGTTGCGGCCGCAGCGACGTCGTTCGCAACACTTCTTCAAATGCTCGCAGCAACGTAATCAGGTTCTTTCGCGGTTCGACCGTCCCGGCGTAAAGCACAAATTCATCTTCAACGCCCCAACGTTTGCGCGCGTCCGCAGTGAACTGGGGCGGCATCGGAGTGAACTCCGGCTGCGGCGCTAGCGGAATCGCGATCACCTTCTCAGGCGCGAGGCCCAGATGTTCGCAAACTTCGCTACGCACCGGTTCGGAGTCAGTAATCACGAGCGTCGCACGGCGGGCCATCTGCGGCAGCCGCAGCCGCCCGCGCAAGACCGCCCGCGTTTTATGCGTGCTAGAATGCAGCAGCAAGGAAAGATCATGAATCGTGACGACTGACGGGCAGTCACCCCGCAGCGGCACTTCGAAGTTCGTCCCGTGAAAGAGCGCGATCGAGTTGCGACGAAGGTAGGACGGCATTCCGAGTGACCACCAGCGCCGCCCGAGCAGGTTCGGTTTTGAATAGGCCAGCGAGAGGTTCGGCGGCATGCTGTCGGCTGAGCCCGCGAGATAAAAGGGCTTCGGCGAGATCAGTTGGAATTCGTCGTTTGGCGCGTGCGTAGCGAGCGCGCGCGCCAACTCGAAAGTGTAGACGCCGACGCCCGTCTTCAGTTGGGTTAGCGACAGGCCATCGAGACCAATGCGCATGAAATGAATCGTTCCTCAGCGGTCAATCTATGATCAAGCCAGAGCAGCTACGGATCGAGATCGACGATTTGGCGGCCGTCATTCGCGAATCAATCGCGACGCAGAAGCACCATGATGGTCCAGCATTTCGTAACGGGTCCTCCGCGGTCGAGAGCGCCGCGCCTTCGGCGTTTCCCGAACTCAAGCTGCAACCGGACTTCCAACCGCGTTCCAACAATCGATATCACATCAGTGACCTCTTGCGATATCACGACCGTGCATTTGTCGAGAATTCGTACCGCGCGATCCTGAAACGTCCGCCCGACGCGACCGAGTTTGCTCGCGATCTGAAACGGCTGCGCAGCGGCGAGTTCAACAAGATCGATCTGCTCTCTGCGTTGCGCTATTCGAATGAAGGCAAAGCAAAAGGCGTCGAGCTCGACGGGTTGAGCGTGCCGGCACTGGTCCGCCGGTTGGGCCATCTGCCGATCATTGG
>DASTOZ010000610.1:0-5070 GCA_035762365.1 Pyrinomonadaceae bacterium
GATCGATCGAGAACTGACTGCGGAGGGAGAGTGTTACCAACAGCGCAATTATGACCCAACTATAATGAAGGCCAATTGCGACCCCGAAAATGCGGCCGAGCTTGATGTGCGCTTTCATGGCAGTTTTCTACGCCGCAAAAGGCACGAAAAGAGCAAATGTGTCTGAAGAATGTTTGCGCCTCCTCGTGCCTACCTCGTTTAAAGCTCGCGATCGCCCGCCGATTCCGGCTGGTAGAGGATCTCTTCGACTTTAAGCCTGCGCAAGCCCGACGGTACAGGCCATTCAATCGTGTCGCCTAGCCGGTAACCAAGAATCGCAGTTCCAATCGGCGCCAGAACAGAAATCTTCCCTTCGGCAAAATCGGCCTCTGTCGGAAACACCAGCGAGTAAGTATTGCTGTCGCCGCTCACCAGGTCTTTCAAACGCACCTTCGAGCGCATGGTAATCACGTCGGCCGGAATGTCTTTTGGATCGACGACCTCTGCACGCTCCAGCTCCGCTTCCAACTTGTTCAAGTATTCTTTGTCGACCGCGTTCCGCTCGCGTGTGCGATCGATCAATCCATTAAGCCGGTTATAGTCGAGTTCTGTGATGTAAATAGTGGTTGCCTTTTTTGATCTTCGTTTCATTTTCCTACTCCTAACTTCGTGCTCTTTACGCAGCTTTCGTCGACTCCCGAAGTCTCTTACTTCGTCGCAGCGACTTGCCAGTCTCAGTCACGTCGTCACCACGAATAACCCTGACGGAACAGTGCGCTCGATTCGCCACGGCGGCGGACGTGCTGCCGATGAGCAAGCGACTTATGCCTCGTCGTTCGTTCGTCCCGAGAACAATGAGATCAGCGTCCCAGTGCTTCGCCCGCTGAACGATTTGGCGCGCGGCCCGACCGGCGATGACTTCTGCCGAGATCCTGAAGGGCGCGCGACTCAACAAGTGGACCGCGTGTCCGATCGCGCGATGTGCCTGGTCCGTGCCTCTGCCACGAGTCAGGCCGAGCTCTTCGAGCGAGTAGATAATCGGATTGACGGCACTCACCACTCTGACCTCGGTGTTCTCCGGCCAATTCATTTCCGCGACCGCGCGCGACGCCGCTATCGAAGCAGCGGAGCCATCGGTCGCCAGCAATATTCTGAACTCACCATCGAGTGAGGTTGCATCCGCGTTGCGAATAACCTCAACCGAACAAGGCGCGCTCTCGACAACCGACTTCGCTACACTTCCGAGCAGCCGGCTGCGAAAGTCTTTGCGATTGTGCGCACGGATCAAGATCAGGTCAGCCGTCCATTTGCGGGCGGCGAACGCGATCAGGTACGCGGGATCTCCACGCATGATTACGACTCGCGACGCGATGCCTAGCTGTCGCAGGCGTTCGACTGCTAACCCGGAAATCTGTTCGCCACGTCTCTGCATCTCTCGTCGCACGGCGGCAACTCCGTAACCTTCTTCACGCCACGCCTTCAACGGAACGTCCGCGTCTTCAACGACCGAAAGCACTTGCGCTTCCGTTCCTACGGGCCACGAACGAACACTCATTTCGTTAAGAAGAATGTCGAGAGTAGCTATCGAATCTACCGCAACTAAAACTTTCATCTCATGTTCTCCATCTGCTTACGATCGGTCGAAACGTATGGCCGTAACTTCCAGGACCAGGTGTGCTCGATCCGAGTCTTTATCAATGCTCTCGAGCAGAATGCGCGTGTTGATGGCCTCGCCCGATTCAAGTATTTTTTGGTGCCGCGGAATGACCACTACGGTCCGCTCGCTCACGTTCGAGTTCTTGCGGTCCAGGATCGCACCCCGCAATTCCAAACCGCTGATGTTTCGACCGGTGTTGTTTCGCACCGTGGCTGTCATCGCAACAGCCATGGTGTCGAACGGGTGCACCTTCTCGGTGCCAACCAACTGCTCGATCGCAATCTGCCGCCGAAACTCCTCAAACTCTGGCTGACCAGGTTGCAACGCGCCTTCGAGTCGTGGCTCATCAACAGAGCTGCGAAGAGGTTTCGTCATCGCGACGTAATACAAACCTGCCGTCAGCATTGCGAGTACTGCTGTGATAACGGCGGCCAAAAGCACAATCGGCCAACGTAGTTCTGGTTCTGCAACCAACATCGGTCCGCGATAAGTCATTGAATAAACTCCAATCTTTTTAGTGGTCTTCTCGATGCTTGATCTTGAAACTGTGTCCGCAGTCTTTACAGACGTACTGATCGTTTTCGTCTGCTCCGACGACTAACCGCACTTCCGAACACTTCGGACATCGCACGAGCCATCGTCTGAGAGTCTCCAACCATCTTTCGCCGCGCTTCTTTGCAACTGTCGTTTCGGGGAGAACAACGTATTGATTATTCGGTACAGCCATCCTCAGCGCTCCCTCTCATCTGACTTCTTACAAGTCATAGACTAGACGGGAACGCCAATCGGAAATAGCGTGTTAACACCTGACTGTGAGCGTATTTACACGTAGCGAAGAGTAATGTGGTGTGAGGATTAATCCGTTTGCCGGCGTTCTCGCACGTGCAGCGCCAGCTCAACTCGGTTGCTCAGATTCTTCTTGTCGAGAATGCGACTGATATGGCCCTCGATTGTTCTTAAACTGAGTTTCAACTCGGCGGCGATCTCTTTGTTCGAGAGTCCGCGAGCGACCGCCTCGGCGACGCGCCACTCGGCATCCGTCAACTCTTCATCGCGCACAAGCTCTATCTCAGCGCTGTCCTGATCTCCGAACATTCGCGCAAGGTCGGAATGAGTCCGCTGTACCCTGTCAAGAATGCTCTTCACGATCGCCACCAGCTCTTCGGGTTCGAAAGGTTTTGTGACGTAGGCGTCAACGCCGGTACGAAATCCGGCGATGCGATCAGCCGTTTCGTCCTTGGCTGTGAGGAAAACGATCGGCACCAGACGTGTTCGCGGCGATGAGCGCAGATTACGCACAAGCGCGTAACCATCCATGCCAGGCATGCGAATGTCGCTGATGATCAGATCGGGAAGTGATTCGGCAACGCGGATCATCGCCTCACTGCCACGCCGCGCGGTCTGCACCTCGTAACCTTCCGCGCGCAACGTTTCTGAGACTGCCAGTAAGAGACTGGGATCGTCATCAACGACCAACAACTGTTTCGCCATTTTCGCGCTCCTCCACACTGCGTTCATTGCAACCGCCGTCACGCCACACCGGGAGGTGCAACTTGAACGTGCTGCCTCTCCCAACCTCGCTCTCCACCGTGATGCGCCCGCCCATCTGCTCCATCACATTTCGTGCGAGGTACAAGCCCAGGCCGACGCCTGAGACATCGGCGTCCTCTAACAACTCAGCATCCGTTGTCGCGTTACGCATCGCTTCGGAGTGACGCGCCGGACGTCCGCGATGAAATTTCTCGAACAGGATCGGCATGTCTTCAGCCGGTATACCGCGGCCGTTATCGGCCACGCTTATAGCGACCTGGCCGTCCTGTTGAAGTGCAGACAAAACAATGCGGCCACCGTCTGGTGTGTACTTGATCGCATTTTCGACTACGTTCGATAGAACACGACGAAGCTCCTTCGGATCACCGCACACTGGCGGAACTTCGGTGTGTAACTCGAGCCGAAGCTCGTGTCTTCTTTTCTCGGCGGAGCGTGCTTCCGATTTGACTACAGACGACATCACCTCGTGCACGTCAACCTGTTGATGCGTCACACGCAGCACACCGCCTTCGATACGCGAAAGATCCAGCAGGTTGAGAACGAGATCGATCTGACGATCGCACTCGACTGAAATCGTTTCGATGTACTCACGTCTTTTCGTCTCATCCAAGCCGTCGCGCATTAACAGACGGGTCAAGGCCTTGATCGTGGTCAACGGTGTACGCAGCTCGTGCGAGACAGTCGAGACAAACTCCGATTTCAGTCGATCGAGTTCGGCGAACCGCTCTTCTCGCTTCTCGAGGCGCTCTGCCATCGCGTTGAAGTTCATGCCCAGTCGTGAAATCTCATCGCGTCCTTCAGCAGGCGCACGCGCGGAGAAATTTCCACCGCCAAATTCCTCAGCGGCGAAGTTCAGAAGCCGAACCGGTCGGGCAATGCTGCGGGCAATCAGGAGTGCCGCGGTCACCGTGCAAAAGACGATTATCAGACCGATGACGCCATAGCTCAGCAGTTGCCGCCACGCTGACGCATAAAGAACGGCGCTTTGAACACCCACCATCACTGAGTAACCGGTGTTGCCTACGCGGCTGAGACCGTAAACACGTTCCACGCCGTCGACCGAGCTCCTCGTAACGAGGACCGCGGTATTTCGATCGTTCAGCGCAGCGAGCTGGTCCATGCCGCTGAGATCGAGGCCGACTGCTGATTCCCCCGTTTGGCTGCGATAAATGATCCGATGGTTCTGATCGAGTAAGGTTACTACCGCTCGCTCAGGTAGCGTGATCCCGTGCAGCGCTTCCTGTAAAGCCGATCCCTCAATCCGAGCGATGACAGCGCCACCTTCCAACGGTACTTCCGCGGCGAGCAGGTAATGTCCTTCTCCTCGCGTCCAGTCCGTTTCGATGTCGGAAGCGCCACGCTGTGCTTCGCCCAGAAGCTTTTCGCTCAATCCGGGCGGAAGACTACCTGCGTCCGTAGGTTCCACCGCGATAACTTTTCCGGTCGAGTCTAAAATACGCAGATCGGTCCATTGCGGGCGGCGAACAATCGACGCCAGCAGAATGCGTTGGACGGCCGAAGGATCCTTGAGGTGTTCTGGCGGGTAAGACGCGATTGTTTTGAGTGGTTGATACTGCGCGTCGAGCCAGCGGTCGAAGACTACGCCCGCCAGTTCTGCCTGCTGCTCGATCGACTCGTTTAGCTGCTTTCGCTTTTCACTCCAAACTATCCACAGCACGACGAGTCCGACGATCAGCAGCGGAAGAACTCCTCCGATTGCGAGAGTCAGTAATCGCCCACGGATACTCATCTCCACCTCTGGACTGATGCGTTGTCATCACGAGTATAGCAATGCTCGGGTCTTGACGCCGCCGCGACTCGCGCGTGTCAGGCGACGGTTTGCGTGTCATTGAACCCTGCCACCTTCGTTTTCCCAGCGTTCA
>DASTOZ010000611.1:0-7106 GCA_035762365.1 Pyrinomonadaceae bacterium
AACGATTGAACGCACCACGCCGAGTGCGAAGGCGCTCTTCGGAACGACGCTGTTCAGATTAAAGAAAATGGACTTCAGCTTGGAAATCCTTTTTGTCTGTGTTTCCCGCTTGCGGTCGTTTTATAAATCCTTGCGCCACGATTGGATGAAGTTGTCGTAGTTGGAATAACTGCCACCCTCCCAACGATACATGTCGAGGCGAATCGACTTGAGACGGGCGGGCGACGATAACGGCAAGCGGTCGTTGTAGAGTCGTCCCCACGCTTCGAGAAGGTCGGGCATGCGTGCGCCCGGTGGGAGGTTCTCGACAACGCCGACGCGGCCGAGCAGTTCGACGTTCTCGGGATGCATCGATTCCAGCTTGAAGCTTTGATTCGCAATGGTCGCATTCACCATGGTCCACGTGCGACTGAACAACGCGTTCGTCAATGCGATCGGACGAACCTCGACGATCTCGCCCGAGACGGTTTCGCCGCGCAGGATGCAGTAACTCCGCCCGCGTTCGAGATCGCCGCCGGCCATCATCACGTTCCAGGCTGTAAACGGATACAGATTGCGAACAGACGCGAAGGCCCAGATCAACGGAATGAAGATCGCAGCGGTCAGAATCGCGTACCTGACGACCAGCCCGCGATCACCTGGCGCTGAGAAGTTTGTAGGTTTGGAAGTTGTCAAGGATTCGTTCCACGCTGCGGACCGCGTTGTCAGGTGCGACTTCGTACTGCGAGGTAATATCGTGCGCGATCTCGCCGACAGTCTTGCCCTGTTCGAGTCCCTTCCACACGACCATCGCCGTTTCGTTCAGTTGAAAATACTTTTTTGTATTCAGATCGACGAGGATTCCCTCGCCGCCATCGAAATCAGTAACTACGACATGTTTGCCAGGCACGAGATTAATTGAAGTCATGAATATTCACCTTTTTAATTTCGTTCTAAAAGACGATAAGGCTCGATCGCCCACCGCGCCGCCATCTCGCGCACGAGATCCGAAGCGAGTTTCTGTTTCGCGTCGCTATCGGGTACAAAGTCGCGCGTCGCATGTTTCGAATAAATCCGAGTTCCGCTTGCGATTCGTTCCAGTTCCTCGCGCGACGGGCGCACGTTAAAAAAATCCAGGATGCTGCTGATTGCAGGTAAGGACAGTTGATTGTAATTAAGCAACAGACGAGTGTCGTTAGCAAGAGTGTGAGCGGTGGAAAAGAAGCTGCCGATGCTGCGCGCGCAGCGTTCCTCGAGCGACATCTCTGCGACCTCTTCGGGCGCGGTGCCGGTGATGTGCGCGAGTATGCGATGGTCCTCGTCGAGCAACCATGCGGGCGGGTTTGAGACGTTCGAGACGATTGTTTCCACCGGATCGCGATAAAGAAAGACCCACGGAACACGCGGCCAGATACGTTTGATCCTTTCGAGTTGCGAGATGCTGCAACAGGAGAATTTTATGAACACGCGCGATGCTGGTTGATGTTGAGCGAGGGCGTTGACGACGGCGCGCAGCAAGACTGAATAGAGCGATTCCCTAACAGGATCGCCGGCATCGGTGATCAATCTCGCGACGAGTTTGTCGATCGCGTTTGGTTCGGAAAGAACGATCGAATCATTCAGCGCGCGGCACGCGTTGGCAAGAAGAGTCGAGCCGCAACGCGAGGAGTGAAAGATAAAACCCGCGGGTTCGACGTGCGGCACCACTTTATCGAGTTGCAACAGCGCGTCAAATTCAGTGAATCGTTCTTCTCTTTCCGGATGCGTCGCGCGAACGCGCTCGACAGTCTGCTGAAAAAACGGCTCGGCGAAACTCACGTCCGCCATCTGCATCCACAGCAAACCCGGACGTCCGTCGACGACCACGGCATTAACCGGCATCCAGCCGGGTTCAATCGCCCTCTTAATCATTGGCGACGGCCACGAATTGACACGAAGTCCAACTCTGACGCGCGATGCCACGGAGTCTTGCCGAAGCTCTGTAAACAAAACAAGCACGGCGATCCGGTGAAAAGATCCGGCGCGACGCCCTGCGCACGCAACGCCGCAAGCGCGTCCTTCCGTTTCTGCAACTGCGCCGACGCAACTTCCTTCAGCTTCGCAAACGCAGACGCAAAAGACTCGACGTTTAGATCTGCGACGACGTCAGTCTCTTCCGCGGCGCCACGAAAGCCCGACAGATTACAGCAGAGCGACAGCCGTCCACGATAGTCGACGTTCATGCTTCTGCCGGCCAGCGGCGAGCAAGGCGCGTGCTCTTCGTCGATGTTGTAGTAACCAACGTCGATGCCGATTCTCATCTTGAAAATGCGCGCGAGAATCGCGATCTCTTCTTCGACCATCCGTTGCTCGTCGAGACTCAGGGCTGATTCGTCTGCGAGCGCCGTCGAGGTCGGCATAACGTGAACGAAATTCAACGCGGCTGCGCCCATGCGCGCGGCGAAGATCGCGATCTGTTCGAGTTGGTCCACGAGGTCGCGTCTGACGGTGACCTTGAGCGTGAAAGGCAGGTTCGACATGTAACAACGCGAGAAAGCACGCACCAAACGATCGAACGATCCCGTGCCTCGCCAGCGATCGTGCGTCTCGCGCGCGATGCCGTCGAGACTGAACGCGACGTGCGACACTGACTCGCGATTAGCGACAAGCGCGGGCCAGATGCGTTCGAAATGCCAACCATTCGTAACGAAGCTCGACGTCATTCCGGCATTCGCGACAGTTTCGAGAGTCGCGACGAATTCGGGATGAAGTGTTGGTTCGCCGCCGGTGAAGTTGATCTTCGTGACGTTGGCGACGTCGCGCGCTTCGGCGATCACACGCCGCAGCAGTTCGACGGGAAAGAACTCGGCGCGCGAGCTGTAGAGATTATCTTCAGATCGGAAGCAGTAGCTGCAATGCAGATTGCAGATGTTCGCGAGTTCCACAGTCAGACGCTGTGGACCATAATCGGCGGGCGCGCCGTCGTCGCTGAACGTGGAATCGGTCTGCATTCAGTGTCACCTTAAATGGCGGCTCATCAACTCGGCGGCACGCGTGGGTTCGAGCAAATCAGTGCCGGCGTCGAGCGCGAACGCCTTCACCTGTCGGGCCAGTTTTGAAAGCAAATCGAGATTAGCGCCCGCGACGCTTGTGTCATAGGTAGCCCACGGACACGCGCGAATCAATCGTGTCATCGTCTCAGCTTGCGACAACGGAACGAACCGCGTTTCCTTTGTGCCGCTGATCGACGTTAACAGCACCCAACGCGGCACGACCTCGGACACTCGCCGTGAGGAAAAAACACCTGCCGGTTCGAACACGTTCTTGAAGCCAAATCGCTGCGAAGTTCCCGCCAACTCACGCATCGCGAAGAAGCTGCGGAATCCACGCGCCTCCACCGTGCCTTCGTCGATACTCAACAACACTTCATCGTCCGACAGGTACGACCATCCGGCTGTTGCCAGTTGAAACGTCAGCGTCGACTTTCCGCTTCCTGACGGGCCGATAATCAACACGCCCGCACCGCTCTCCGGCTCGA
This sequence comes from Pyrinomonadaceae bacterium, assembly GCA_035762365.1. Lineage (GTDB taxonomy): Bacteria > Acidobacteriota > Blastocatellia > Pyrinomonadales > Pyrinomonadaceae > PSRF01. The sequence goes on from DASTOZ010000611.1 coordinate 3,497, forward strand.
CAACACCCGCACTGTGCAGATCAAACAACCCAAATCTTCGTAGCGTTGCGCAAACTGCAAACGACGTCACTCGCGCGAGTTCCGCATCAACAACCTGCGGCGCCTGCTTGAACCAAACATCGACCCGCACCGGCGTGTGAGCGGGGCCGCGCTTCGCTTGTCCCCTTCCTGACCTGTTCTCATCCCGCACCACTGACTCCTGCGCGAGACGCATCAGTGAATTTCCGAACTGCAGGTAATACCCGCTCGCGAAAGTGTAACACCGGCCGCCGTCGGCAACTTCAAACTGGTCCAGGTGCGAAGGAATTTCCAACCCACACTGTTCGCCAAAAAACCTGATCTCGATTTCGGCTTCACGCTGAGGCGGTGAGACGGGCGAGAGCTGCCATCCGGCGAAGAGCTGTTGGACCAGCGGGGCTAATCGAAGGTCGACAGTCTCAACAAATAGAAACCGGCCGGCGACCGTGTAAAAGCTTCGGGACGCCGGCCGGTCAAAGACCTTAATAACTTCCATGTAACCGGAAATTCTTGTTTGGTTTTTAGTTCGTGGCGCCGCTTGATGATGCCTGGAAGAATGTAGTCGCTTCCAGAACGTCTACCGGAACAGAAATCGCTGGCTCGACAAATGGTTTCTTACGGTCGGATGGTTCTTTGCCGCTTCCTTCCGTTTGAAGTATCGCGTTTTCCTCTTTAAGAATCTCGTTTTGCTTTACCAAGTTTGCCGCCTCCTCGAGTCAGTTGTAGTTAATATATTTGCTGCCAGACCACGTGGCAATCAAAAATTCCGATTACACTTTCGTGGCCCATGGATCTACTTTAGTCAATCACCACCAGTGCTCAACCACCCTCCTGGACCGTCTTCGGCGGTTCCGCTAGAACCAACCGCAGGGTGCGTCGTTCGGACCGCGATAGATCAGCTCTCACGAACATCTTGATATTCGGCGAGAGCTGTTTAATCGCTTCCTCCACAGAGAGCTTTGAGATGTTGGCATCGACTAAATCCATTCTTTCGTCCTGGATGTCGACAGGGATACCGACGACTTCACCAATCTTGAGCAGGACGAGCGGCAGCGGTTGCTGCTTGGCTTTCACACTCAAGGTGTAGTTTTGATAAGTGACACGGAGCGGCTTTTCTGCTTCCTTCTCTTCCGACTCCGGTTCGACTCCATCTTCGGTATTGCCTTCAATCAACATGGACTGCGTCGAACCGTGGACCACGGCTGACACGGGGGGCTCACCTTGATTGAGATCGTAAAGAAAGATCCCCAACGCGCGTGGCGGGTTTACGCCGCTGCTTTCGATCTCGTAATCGATGTAGACGGTTGGGGAGAGTAACTGGAGCGCTGGTTCAAGTGTAAGTTCGCTGAACTCGATCGAGAGAGGTTCCTTTTGTCGTTCTGTTCCGAGAAACACGGGTATCTTCAAACGCTTTGAGAGGTCCTGGGCCACATCCGCCATGTTGGCCTTTTCGGCTTTTAGCGAGATGTTCAGGATCGGCCGCGTTTTGACCGTCAATGTGTACGGAGGTTTGACGCCTGGTTTGGTTGTCTTGGCGTCCTTCTCTGCGGGTTTTTTCTCAGGTTCGGCTTGCTGCGAGAAGACAGCCGCGGCACACAACAACAGCACCAGGGCAGCAAACACACTTTTCACATGCGCACGATTTACTACTGATTTCAAATCTTTTCCCTTTTGACCTTGCGAGCGAACACACATCAGTCGCCCGACTGACCCCGCTAATTGCTTTGAAAGCTAGCACGTGCGAAAAAATCCGTCAAATTTTGATTAACACCAATTGCATCGCTAATGATTACCGGTTCGGAACAGCAATCGAAACGGGCGCACGAGGTAATAAGCGAACGCCGGCAAGGAGTGATTTGTGATATCGCCGTCGGTGGGGCGCAGCATGTGGACCACGTAGCGAGTGCGCGCGCTGAGGCTCTTTCGCACGCCGAGGTTGTATTTGAAGATCTGGACGGCAGTCGCAGGAACATGCTCGGAGCTCTTAAAAAGATTTGCGGTGACGGTGAGTGCGAGTGGTTCGAGACGTCGATCTCGATCGCAAAGGTGTTTTACTTCGGCTGGCAAGGGCGCGTCGAGAAGTCGTTCGGCGAGACGGAGACCGAGCAGGAACATACGTTCGGCGTCAGCTTTTGCGGCGCGCTCGAGAAGTGCGGTCCAGTTCAGATTGCGGCGCGAGATCAGTTCGGCGACGTCGCAGATCCAGCCGAGTCGTTCCCACAGGTGACGCGAGCCATGGACGCACAACGAAAACAGCAGATCGTCGGCGGAAAAGGTTTTCATTGTCGTGCCATTGAGTTCGAAGTCGATGAGGTTCTCCCAGAGCGTGTGGCCCTGCACCGTTGACGCGAACAGGTGCGGCGCGACTTCCCAGTGCAGCTCGACGATCAAGCGGCGATTGTCTTTCGTGAACTGGAGATTGTGTTGCGTACGGAGCAGGAGTTCCTGCTGTTCTGTAGTCAGCGGCTTCGAGAGCGTGTAGTCGTCCGCGAGCAGAAGATCGCGCGCGCGGGCGACGTCAGGTTTTTTGACGATCACGTCGAGGTCGACGAAGCATCTCAGCGCGAGATCGTCGTAGGCGAAGAGTGAGAGTATCGGGCCTTTATAAGGAATGGCTTTGATGCCTGCGCGAGCGAACAGTCCGATCAAGCGGCAGAGCTCGGCAGTCAGCACGACGTTGCGCGCGGAGTTTTCGAGCGCATGTTTTCTTAACTGTTGAAGCTGCTCAGCCGGGACGTGATCTTTCAGTTGACGATAAACCAGCGGCACGACAGCATGGCGTCGAGCCAGTAGAAAAAAATAGTTCCAATCGATCGGTTGCGAGGTAAGCGATCGAATGCGGGCAGGTGAGGCATTCGTTCGGGCGCAAGCCAGTAATAATTGATTGACCGAACTACTCATTAACTTTGAGCACGGCGAGAAACGCCTCCTGCGGGATCTCCACGCGCCCGACTTTCTTCATCCGCTTCTTGCCTTCCTTCTGTTTCTCCAACAGCTTTCGTTTGCGCGTGATGTCGCCGCCGTAGCACTTGGCGATGACGTTCTTCCCGAGCGCCTTCACCGTTTCGCGCGCGATCACTTTGTTTCCGATCGCCGCCTGAATCGGTACTTCAAACAGTTGTCGCGGAATCAACTGCTTCATCTTCTCCGCCAGCGCCCGTCCCTTCGGCTGCGCCGTGCTGCGATGAAGAATCAACGACAACGCATCCACCGGTTCGCCCGCGACTAGCACGTCCAACTTAACCAGATCGCTCTCCCAATATCCGGCGAGGTTGTAATCAAGCGAAGCGTATCCGCGCGAAACCGACTTCAGTCGATCATAGAAGTCGAGCACGATCTCGTTCAGCGGCAGCTCATACGTCAGCATCACGCGATTCGCCGCGATGTATTCAAAACCCTTTTGAGTTCCGCGTTTCTCTTCGAGCAACGGCAGGATGCCGCCCAGGTGTTCGTCAGGCGTCAGGATCACGGCGCGAATCACCGGCTCCTCGATCTTCGCGATGCGTCCGGGATCGGGCATCTTAGCGGGTGAGTCGATTTCGGTGACCTGTCCGTCCGTGGTCGTCACGATGTAACGCACGCCGGGCGCGGT
>DASTOZ010000612.1:0-3083 GCA_035762365.1 Pyrinomonadaceae bacterium
CGCGTCGAAACCCTTCCTTTCGAACGCATCCCACATCAGTCGCGATTGTTTCTTGACTACGTCAAGAACCCGACCGAGCTGCGAAAGTTCTATTCGTCGGCGACCCGCTTTCATCACGAGTTGCCACTGCGCGTGCCGGAAGTGCTCGCTGCGCACCAGGTCGATCGAAACAAAGTCGCCGACGCTCTCGCCGCGATGAACCAGTGTTGGGGCGCGCCTCAGGAAACCTTCGCCAACATCGACTTGCTGCGCGAGCCGGACACCGTTGCCGTGGTCTCCGGACAGCAGGCGGGATTGTTCACTGGACCGCTATTCACGATCTACAAAGCGCTCTCCGCGGTGAAGCTGGCCGGATGTCTGCGGACACGCAACACGAAGGCGGTACCGGTGTTTTGGATCGCCGCCGAAGATCACGATTTCGTCGAGGTCGCAAAAGCCGAAATCATCGGACGCGATTGCCAACTCAAGCACGTCGACATTTCCACCGATCTGCATCGCGAAGGACAGCCGGTCGGACGCGTCGTGCTGGACGACTCGATTGACGCCGTCGTCGATCAGCTTTTCGAGCTGCTGCCGAATTCCGAGTTTGCCGAAGACGTGAAGGCGCTGGTCCGGAATGCGTGGCAGCCCGGGCGCGGTTATGCCGACAGTTTTGCGACGATGATGACGTCGCTGCTCGGACGTTACGGTTTGATCTTGCTGGATCCACTCGATCCGGAAATGAAAAAGCTCGCGGCGCCGCTCTACTCGGCTGCCGTTCGGCAGGCGCCGGAGATTGCGACCGCGGTCGAACAACGCAGCCGCGAATTGGAAGCCGCCGGATATCACGCGCAGGTGCTGGCGTCGGCAAATTCGTTTCCGCTGTTCCTGCACGACGAGAATGGCGCGCGCCGCGCCATGGTCCGCGTCGAAAACGGAAACTACCAGGCCAAGGACACCGATAAAGAGTATTCAATCGCCGAGCTCGCTGAACTGGCACTGAAGGAGCCGCAGCGGTTCAGTCCGAACGTGACGTTGCGCGCGGTCGTCCAGGATTACCTCTTGCCGACGATCGCTTACTGCGCGGGCGCCGCGGAGATAGCGTACTTTGCGCAGACCGCCGAGGTCTATCGTGTGCTTCAACGTCCGGCGACGTCGATCTTGCCGCGTTCGAGTCTCACGATGGTTGAGCGCCACACGGGTCGCGTGCTCGAACGCTATGGCCTCTCGCTCGCCGACTTCTTCGAAGGTCTCGAACCCGTAACGAAACGCGTCGTCGAAGAGCATCTCGGCGCGTCCACTGCGCGCCACTTCTCTGAAACGGAACAGAACGTGAACCAGGAACTCGATCGACTGAAAAAAGAACTCCACGCGATCGATCCGACGTTGGCCAACGCGCTCGAAACCGGACGCAAAAAGATTCAGTATCAACTCGACGGACTGCGCACGCGTTTTATCCGCGCGCAGATGACGCGCGACGAAGCCGCTCACCGCCAACTGCAACGCGCCTTCGACCAGCTTTACCCGAACAGGGATTTGCAGGAACGACACATCAACGTCACCTCGCTGCTGGCCCGCCACGGCACGTATGTGATCGAGTGGATCTATAACGCTATTAACTTGGGTTCGAATGACCACGAGGTCGTCTTCTTATGAGGTCTTTGGGCTTTGGTCTTAGGACTTGGTACAAATATTAGCGACAAAGACCTAAGACCAAAATCCAAAGACCGGCACTCAAATGTCTAAAATCAGAGTCCTCGCAGATCACGTCGCCAATCAGATCGCAGCCGGCGAGGTCGTCGAACGTCCGGCTTCGGTTGCGAAGGAGTTGGTCGAAAATTCGATCGATGCCGGCGCGACGCGCATCACCGTCGAGATCGAAGCAGGCGGACGTCGTTTGCTGAAGGTCTCGGACGACGGCGAAGGCATGGTGCGCGACGATGCGGTGCTCGCGTTTGAGCGTCATGCGACGTCGAAGATACGGGTCTCTGAAGATCTCGCGGCCATCGGCACGCTCGGTTTTCGCGGTGAAGCACTGGCGTCTATTGCGTCAGTCGCGAAGGTTGAGTTGACGACGAGCACTGAAGGCGCGACATCGGCAACGCGCGTGACGATCGACGGTGGCCGCATGCGCGACGTGAAAGACGCGGCGCATCCGCGTGGGACCACGATCGCTGTGCGCGACCTGTTTTTCAACGTGCCCGCGCGGCGGAAGTTTTTGCGTGCAGAGGCGACCGAGACGTTTCATTTGACGAACCTCGTAACTCACTACGCGTTAGCCCACCCCGAGATCGCGTTCACGTTTGTAAACAACGGCAGGGAAGTGATTCGTGCGGCCGCGGCGAAAGATCTGCGCGAGCGTGCATATCAGGTTTTTGGCGGTGAGTTTCTCGACAACTTGCTGGAAGTGAATGGCGGACATGGCGAGGTCGCGCGGGTGACGGGGTTTGTTTCCGCGCCGCGCGATCGTCGCACCTCGCGCGACTCGCAGTACTTATTTGTGAATCGACGGTTTGTGCGCGACCGGATGATCGGGCGATCGCTCTCGGAAGGTTATCGATCGATCCTGCCGCATGGTGTTTACCCGGCGGCGTTGTTGTTCATCGAGACGCCGTTGGAAGAGGTGGACGTGAATGTGCACCCGGCAAAGACGGAAGTGCGTTTCCGGCGGCAGGCTGCTGTTGCGGATGCCGTGCGCGAAGCCGTGCGGAACGCGCTCGCCAGCGCGGCTTACGCGGCGCCGCCGCAGCCACAACCACGGATCGAATATCAACCACCGCCACCGATCGAATATCAACCGCCACAACCACGGATCGAATACGTTCCTCCATCCGGTGATGAGATCGCTCGCGATGTCGCTGTGATGGTCGAACAACGACAATCCGTTCAATCCGCGGTCCCAGGATCCGTGGTCACGGAATCGGTGGTCCCGCCTGTCCCCTCGGCGGAAAAGTTCACGCGTGAACCGGAACCGGAATCGCTCTCGTCAAACATCCGTCCGTTGGGCCAACTGGACGAAAGCTTCATCATCGCAACCGACGAACAAGGCCTGCTGCTGATCGATCAGCACGTCGCACACGAACGCGTGCTGTTCGACAAGTATC
>DASTOZ010000613.1:0-3332 GCA_035762365.1 Pyrinomonadaceae bacterium
CGGCGCCGCGGTCGTGATCTGCGTGCTTTTCGCACTCTCGCCCGCGCACGATCCGCTGGGCCTCTCCGAACGCGGCCGCATGCGTTACGTTTACGTCGCCGAGGTGATGCTCGCGCTTCTGTTTTTGCACATACGCCTCACGATGCCATGGCTGTTCACCGGCTTTATCGAACGTTACTGGCCACTCGTCGTGATGGTGATCGCTTACTTCGGCGTGGTGACCAGCGAATCGTTACGACGTCGCAAACTGCTCGTGCTCGCGACGCCGCTGGAACGGACCGGAGTCTTTCTACCACTGCTGCCGGTGCTTGGTTTCTGGCTCGCGTCTTCCGAGGTCGACTTCTCAATGCTGCTGTTTGTCGTCGGCGGACTATACGGACTGCTGTCAGTGCTGCGGCGTTCGTTCGGTTTCGGCGTGCTGGCAGCGGTCTCGGGAAATGCGGGACTCTGGTACATCCTGCATCGCACGTCTGATTATCAGTTTCTGCAACATCCACAGTTGTGGCTGATCCCCGTCGCGCTTTCAGTGTTGCTCGCGGCTTATCTGAACGAAAAGAGTTTGAGCGAGGATCAGATGGCGGGCATCAGGTATCTCGCACTCGTTACGATCTACGCGTCGTCGACTGCCGACATCTTCATCAACGGCGTCGCAAACTCGCCGTGGTTGCCGCTGATTCTCGGTTCGTTCTCGCTCGCGGGTGTCTTTGCCGGAATCATCTTTCGCATTCGCGGACTGCTGCTCCTCGGCGCGGTGTTTCTGTTGCTCTCGATCGTCACCATGATCTGGTACGCATCGGTGAACTTCGGCTGGACGTGGCTGTGGTACGTCGCCGGCATCGTCACCGGGGCGACAATCATCTTCATGTTCGCGGTGTTCGAAAAGAAACGCAGTGAGGTGATGCGCGTGGTCGAAGGACTGAAGGAATGGGAACGGTAAAGCACCTTGCGGATCATCGCCGACTTCAGCGTAACAAAATCCTCACAGTCGTCACAAAACGTAAGTCACAGTACGCCGACGTACCGTTGACGTACTTACCCCGAAGGTAAGTTCCCTCGCACCTGCTTTACCTCTTGCTTCGAACGGCTCGCGAACGGGCGTGCGTAAGTAATTGTGTCCGTCGTGTGGTACCGGCGGTCTTTTAGTCGCCAGCAAGGTATCCCAACGAATGACGCAACGGATTCTCATAACCGGCGGCGCCGGTTTCATTGGTTCGCACGTCGCGGATGAACTACTCGAAGCGGGTTACCGCGTTCGCGTACTCGACATTCTCTCGCCGCAAGTCCACGGACCAGACGCAGTAAGGCCCACCTATCTGCATAAAGACATCGAGCTGATCATCGGCGACGTTCGCGAGCGCGAAACGATGAATAAAGCTTTGCGCGGCGTTGACGCTGTCTTCCATTTCGCGGCGATGGTCGGCGTCGGGCAGAGCATGTATGAGATCGATCGCTACACGTCCGTCAATAACTTCGGCACGGCTGTTTTTCTGCAAGCGCTGATCGAGCACCCGGTCGAACGTTTGATCGTCGCGTCGAGCATGAGCGTCTACGGCGAAGGTTTGTACCGCACGGCCGATGGACGCATCGCGAACGGCGTCGACCGAGGTTTGGAACAGTTGAAGCGACGGGAGTGGGAGGTTCGAGACGCAGCGGGCGAGGTGTTGGCGCCCTTGCCGACACCCGAGTGGAAACACCCGTCGCTCGCGTCGATCTACGCGCTTTCAAAATTCGATCAGGAGCGCATGTGTCTGCTGTTCGGCCGCGCATACAAGATTCCGGTGGTCGCGCTGCGCTTCTTCAACGTCTACGGCACGCGCCAGGCATTGTCGAATCCGTACACGGGCGTGCTCGCGATCTTCGCGTCACGGCTGCTCAACAACAATCCGCCGATGATCTTTGAAGACGGATTACAACGACGCGACTTCGTGTCCGTGAAAGACGTTGCGCAGGCATGTCGTCTCGCGCTGGAAAGAACGGACGTCCAGGACGAGGTCTTCAATGTCGGCAGCGGATCGTCGTACACCGTGCGCGAGATCGCCGATCGCATGGCGACAGTGCTCGACCGGCGAAATCTCGCTCCGCAACTCACGCACGACTATCGCATGGGCGACATTCGTCATTGCTTTGCTGACATCTCTCTCGCGCGCGAGCGTCTTGGTTACGAACCGCGCGTCACACTCGAGCGCGGTATCGAGCAGTTGAGTGAGTGGTTGGCGAACCAGGTCGCGACGGATCGCGTCGCCGAGCACCAGGCAGATTTAAGAACAAGGGGTTTAACGATATGAGCAAAGCGGGCGGAGTTCGGCAGCGGCGCACGTTGATTACCGGCGGCGCGGGTTTTATCGGATCGAACGTCGCGCACCGGCTGTTGAGTTCCGGCGAGCGAGTGCTGATCTTCGACAAGCTCTCGCGTCCCGGTGTTGCGAAGAACCTCGAATGGTTGACGACCGTGCACGGAGATCTCGTCGACGTCGAAATCGAAGACGTGCGCAATTCCGCTCACCTGAAACTCGCGGCGCGCGATGCGGCGAAAGTGTTTCACTTTGCCGCGCAAGTCGCCGTTACTTCGAGTCTTGACGATCCGATTGACGACTTCGAAATCAATGCGCGCGGCACACTCAACCTGCTCGAAGCGCTGCGTGCGGCCCAGACACCGCCGCCACTCATCTTCACTTCGACGAACAAAGTTTATGGAGCATTGTCGCGGACCGCAGTCGTCAAACGTGGCGCACGTTACGCAGCGCGTGACGAACGTCTCGAATCGAACGGCATCTCCGAAAAGCAGTCGCTCGACTTTTGTAGTCCGTACGGTTGCTCGAAGGGCGCGGCGGACCAGTACGTGCTCGATTACGCGCACACGTTCGGGATGCCGTGCGTCGTGTTCCGGATGAGCTGCATCTATGGGCCACGACAGTTTGGCAACGAAGATCAGGGGTGGCTGGCGCACTTCATCATTCAAACACTCGCGCACCAGCCGATCACGATTTACGGCGATGGGCTGCAAGTGCGCGACGTGCTTTTCGTAGACGATCTTGTCGACGCGTTCCTGCTGGCGCACGAGCACATGGACCACATTGCCGGCGAAGCGTTCAATATCGGCGGTGGGCCGGAGAACACGGTCAGCCTGTTGGAGTTGCTCGATTTGATTCGCGAGTTGAATGGCGGTGAGTGCACGATTCGCTTCGAACCGTGGCGCGCGGCGGATCAGCGTTACTACGTCAGCAACACCTCCAAGTTTTGCAGCGCCACGGGTTGGGAACCTCATATCAAAGTACGCGAAGGCGTCAGGCGTTTGTATCAATGGCTGGAGAGTAACATTGAGCCTTCATCTC
>DASTOZ010000614.1:0-5160 GCA_035762365.1 Pyrinomonadaceae bacterium
GATCTCGGACGCGATCCGCGTTGGGGCAGAACTGAAGAGTGTTACGGTGAGGACGCGTACTTCAACGGCGCGATGGTTGTCGCTTTCACGAAAGGTTTGCAAGGCGATCACCGGATCTACTGGCAAGCCGCCGCGTTGATGAAACACTTCCTCGCGAACAGCAACGAGAACGATCGCGACAAGTCGAGCTCGGATTTTGATGAACGTCTGTTTCACGAGTACTACTCGTTACCTTTTCAAATGGGCGTCGTCGAAGGCGGCTCGCGCGCCTACATGGCTGCTTACAACGCAGTCAACAAAGTGCCGATGACGATCAATCCTGTCCTGCAAACCATCACGCGCGATCAGTGGGGCCAGGATGGGATCATCTGCACTGACGCGGGCGCGATGCGCAACCTGGTGACGGCCCACAAATACTATCCGGATTTCGAGACGGCCGCCGCGGAATCTGTGAAAGCCGGCATCGGGCAGTTTCTCGACGATTATCGCGCCGCCGTGAGAGGTGCGTTGAAGAAAGGTTTGCTGACCGAAACGGACATCGATCGCGCGTTGCGGGGCAATTTTCGAGTGATGATCAGGCTGGGGCTGCTGGATCCTCCGTCACGTGTTCCGTACGCGTCGATTGGACAGGAGTCGACTGAGCCGTGGCTCACGGATAAACACAAAGCACTCGCTTTGCTGGCGACGCAGAAGTCGATCGTGCTGTTAAAGAACTCTGAGAATCTTCTGCCGCTCGACAGGAAATCGATCAAGTCGATTGCCGTGATTGGACCACGCGCAAATGAAGTGTTGCTCGACTGGTATAGCGGCACGCCGCCTTACGCCATCTCGCCGTTCGAGGGAATCAGGAGTTTGGCTGGACCATCCGTAAAGGTCAGTTATGCCGCGAACAATGACGGTGGTGCGGCCGCGAAGATCGCCAAAGCGTCTGATGTCGCGATTGTGTGCGTCGGGAACCATCCGAATGGCGGGTTCGACACTGTGTGGGCGAAAGTTTCCGTACCGAGCGAGGGACGAGAGGCCGTCGATCGCGAGTCGATAAAACTGGAGCAGGAAGTATTGATCCAGGAGGTGTTGCAAGCGAATCCGAAGACGATCGTGGTGCTCAAGTCGAGCTTTCCGTACGCGATTAATTGGACGCAGGAGAACGCGCCCGCCATTCTGCACATGGCGCTGAACAGTCAGGAGGAGGGCCGGGCGCTTGCGACGGTGTTGTTTGGTGATTACAACCCGGCTGGACGGTTGGTGCAGACCTGGCCCAGGTCACTTGCTCAGTTACCCGCGATGATGGACTACGACATCCGGCACGGAAGGACGTACATGTACTTCGACCTTCCACCGCTATATCCGTTTGGATATGGTTTGAGTTATACGACCTTTGCGTATCGCAGCCTGAAGACCAGTGCGCCGTCGCTGTCGGCTACCGGGACGATCGACGTCAGCGTGGTGGTAAAAAACACTGGCAAGCGCGCGGGTGATGAGGTCGTGCAGTTATACGTCAAGCATCTCGATTCCGCCGTTTCTCGTCCGCTGAAAGAGTTGAAGGCGTTCAGTCGTATTCATCTGCGGCCGCGGGAACAGAAAACGGTGACGTTGTCATTGCCGGCGTCGCGGCTGGCTTACTGGGATGCGGATGCTGATCGATGGACCGTCGAGAAGGATCGAATTGAGATCATGGTCGGTGGATCTTCGGTTGACACACGATTACGCAAAACGATCCGTGTTGAGCCGCAGAAACAAACCACACTCAAGGCCGCGTTCGCGAACGATTTCATGATCGGCGCGGCAATCAATCGACGACAGATCTTTGAAGAAGACGCGCGCGGCGCTGAGATCGTCCGCACTCATTTCAATTCGATCACGCCGGAAAACATCCTGAAATGGGCGCTGGTCCATCCCGAACCCAATAAGTACGACTTTACAGCTCCGGATCGCATGGTCGAGTTTGGCGAGAAGCACGGCATGTTCGTCGTCGGACACACCCTGGTCTGGCATAACCAAACGCCGCGTTGGGTGTTTGAAGACGAAAACAAGCAGCCGCTCGGTCGCGAGGCGTTATTGCAGCGCATGCGCGATCATATATTCACCGTGGTCGGCCGGTACAAGGGAAGAATAAAGGGCTGGGATGTGGTGAACGAAGCGCTCAATCAGGATGGGACGATGCGCCAGTCGCCCTGGTTCAAGATCATTGGCGAAGACTATCTGGTCAAAGCGTTTGAGTTTGCTCGCGAAGCTGACCCGGCCGCCGAGCTTTACTACAACGATTATGATCTCGAGCTGCCGGCGAAGCGCGCGGCGGCAGTGGAACTGATCAAAAAGCTAAAAGCTGCCGGGGTGTCGATCGCCGGGGTAGGACTACAGAACCACAACCTGATGCAGTGGCCGTCAGTCGCCGATGAGGATGCGACTATTACGGCGTTCGCCAATCTCGGACTCAAAGTTCATATCACGGAACTTGACGTCGATGTACTTCCGCGCACGACGAAGCCCGGCGCAGATTACGCGGTGGACGTCGCAGTGACGCCGCAGTTGAACCCTTACGTCAATGGATTACCTGACGCGATGCAAACCGCCCTGGCGAAGCGTTATGCAGAGCTGTTCAAAGTTTACAGAAAGCATCGCGATGTCGTGGAGCGAGTTACTTTTTGGGGCGTCGCCGACGGTGATTCATGGCTGAACAATTGGCCCATGAGAGGCCGCACCAATCACCCGCTGTTATTCGATCGGTCGGGTAAACCGAAACGAGCGTTCGCCGCGGTAATCAGCACGGCAGGAAGTCGTTGAGTGTCAATGACCACAATTACATCGGTTTTCTCAGACATTCTTAAGTTAACTCTAACGGTGCTCGCCGTTGTCGTTGTTGCGCGCGCTGAAGTGCATCTGCCGTCGATCATTGGCGACAACATGGTATTGCAGCAAGGCGTGAAGGTGCGCATTTGGGGCAAAGCAAATGCGGGAGAGCGCGTGACTGTCAGCTTCGAAAAGAAATCCGCCGGCACGGTTGCCGATGCACAAGGACGCTGGCAGGTTTGGCTCGGCCCGTTGAAGGCAGGTGGACCATCAGAGCTGACGATCAAGGGCGATAACGTCGTTACGATTAACAACGTTTTGGTGGGGGAGGTTTGGATCTGCTCGGGGCAGTCGAACATGGAGTGGCCGCTGGTCAACACAGTGAATGGACAGGAGGCCGTCGCCCAGGCGAACTATCCCGAGATCAGATTGTTTACTGTCGAACACACTACGTCCGTATCACCAGCCGACGATTTGAAAGGACATTGGGTCGTCACGACGCCGGAAGAGGCCGGGAGTTTTTCAGCCGTCGGATATTTCTTTGGCCGCGAGATCTATCAGCACGTCAAAGCGCCGGTCGGTTTGATTAACACGTCCTGGGGCGGCACGCCGGCAGAGGCGTGGACTGCTGTTGAAGCGCTGCGATCTTCGCCGGAACTTAAACCGATTCTCGATCGATACGAAAACAGTTTGAACGCGCTGCCGCAAACGAAAGCAGCCTACGAGCGTGCGTTGGCGGAATGGGAAGAGAAGAACCTTTATGTTGACGGTGAGAACAAGGGCGAGGCTTTGGGCTATGCCGATGTTGCGACTTCAACTGCGGACTGGGCCAGGATGGATCTGCCGAAGCAGTTTGAAGCGGCGGGATTGCTCATCGACGGCGTGGTCTGGTTTCGAAAAGCAGTAGAACTACCCGCGTCGTGGGCCGGCAAGGATCTCGTTCTGAATCTGACGGCGATTGACGATTACGACGTCACTTATTTCAACGGCAAAAAGATTGGGTCGACCGGACGAGAGACCGCAAACAGTTACATGATCCCGCGAAAGTATATGGTGCCGGGTTCGCTGGTGCATGCGGGATCAAACGTGATCGCGGTTCGCGTTTTCGATCGCGCGGGCGAGGGTGGTTTCGGTCGGGGAGGCGAGATGTCGCTGCGACTTACCGGCGCGGATCGGATCTCGCTTCGTGGTAATTGGGACTACAAAGTTGAACGTGCGCTCGAGCCAAAGCATCCGGATTGGGGCACACGACCGGAGCCGGTAGGTGCAAGCAATCAAAACAGTCCCGGCGTTCTCTACAACGCGATGCTTGCGCCGCTCGTACCGTTCGCGATTCGCGGCGCGATCTGGTATCAGGGCGAGAGCAATGCAGGGCGCGCTTATCAATATCGAACGCTCTTTCCGACGATGATTCGGAATTGGAGAAGCGCCTGGGGATACGATTTCCCGTTCTACTTCGTGCAGCTTCCGAATTGGCGCGCACGCCAGGAGTCGCCGAGCGAGAGCGATTGGGCTGAGTTGCGCGAAGCGCAGACGTTCGCGCTGCGTGAATCGAAGACTGGAATGGCCGTCGCGATTGACGTCGGCGACGGTGACGATCTTCATCCGCGCAACAAGCTCGAGATCGGGCGACGGTTAGCGATCCTGGCGCTCGCGAATGTTTATGGCCAGGCGATCGTCCCATCAGGACCGCTATTCGATCGTTTCAAAGTAGAAGGCAATGAAGTAAGGATAAGTTTCAAGTACGCAGAGGGATTGAAAACGAGTGACGGTGGTCCAGTGAAGGGATTCGCGATTGCAGGTGCGGATCGTAAATTCGTCTGGGCTGATGCGCGCATCGAAGGCGACACGGTGGTGGTTTCGAGTCCGGCGATTGTGAAGCCCGAAGCGGTGCGCTATGCCTGGGCTGACAACCCTCTCGTGAATCTCTACAACAAAGCTGACCTCCCCGCCTCACCTTTCCGCACAGACGATTGGCCGGGCGTTACGGCGACACGACGTTGACGAACAGCGAGCGACGTGCTCATCTACACATCAATGCACCGTTCATTCGCTTTCTCCGGCCTGCTTGAGAACGCGGACGACGTCGTCATGATCACCCTGAACAGCTAACATTAGTGCGGTTTTGCCATCCCTGTCTTTTGCCTTTAAATTCGCACCGGCCGCAATCAGCACAAGACAAACATCTTCATGACCATAACGGGCAGCTTCGAGCAATGGCGTGCTACCACGCTCGTCTGTTGCATTGACGTCAGCGCCCGGCGAGGAAAGCAGTGCCTTAACCATGTCAGTATTGCCCTCTCGCGTCGCGCGGAACAACTCGTTGGTTTGCATGTTGCTCGTCTTGTGACTGCAACCTGCAAGCAACAT
>DASTOZ010000615.1:0-9223 GCA_035762365.1 Pyrinomonadaceae bacterium
CTTATTGAGACTGGCATTACAGAGCATTGTGCGAAACAGGCGTCAATCCTGGTTCACATCGAGCGGCCTCCACCACCAGTTCCGTTTTGGCCGCTGGTAGTTTCGCCTTCAGCCGGAAGCGCCTGTGGTGTCGGCGCGTCAGCGCTCGTACCGATTAAGCCCATAGAGCGCTTGTAATCGAGCAACTTGTCCGCCAACTGCATGTCCAGCGCTTCACGCTCGATCTCCTGCATCTGCGTGTCAACATTCGAAGTACCGAGTTGCATTTTGGCTTCGGCAGCGGCGGCGCGTCGGTCGATCTTGTCGCGCATCTCGTTGAAGGTCGATGCGTCGTCGCCAAGTTGGAACGACTCCATCGTCTGCGCAAGCTGTTCCTGCAACTTCGCCTGCTTCGACTGATTTATCAATTGCATTGCTTCGGCTGTGCGCCGTTGCATTTGCAGCACGTAGTTGTCGCGCGCTTTAAGTGCCTGTTTCGATGCGAGGCTCGCATGCTCCAGTTGCTGCGACGTTTTCTGAAGATCTATCTCTGCCTGTTGTAACTGGCCGATGTAAGCGGTGGCGATATCGTCGCGACCCATTTTCACGGAGGCGCGGATCTTCGAATCGAGATCGACTTTTTGAGTTTCCAGCCGTTCCTTGTTTTTCGCGAGGAGTCTTTCGGTGGCCATCACCTGAGCGACAGAGTTGTTCAGCTCAGGCACACGGTCGCGCATGTCGCGGATGGTTTGCTGAAGAATCAGTTCGGGGTCCTCAGTCTTTTCAATAAACCCTCCGAAGAGGGCGCGCACGGAGCGCTTCATTCTTGTCCAAAGTCCCATTTCCGCTCATCCTCCGACAGCGAAATGTAAAAGTCTCATGGCTGGTTTGGGCCTCAATATCGGCAAATTCGGCCGGGCACAACGCTCTGATGTACGTCGCATACGCTCAGGCAGTTTCAATTCCAGCGAAAACTGACTCGGAGTATAGCAGCAGTACGGAACGCCCTCCAAAAAGGTTAGGAAGAACAAGTCGGGAAGGGGGCAACGCCCCCGCCAACGCTTCAGCGGGGGCGCGCTTTGCTTGCCCCCTTCCGGACTTGTTCTATCTACGTGAACGACCGATGTCGGTTCGAAACTGCATTCCCGGCCAATGAATCTCTCGCAATGCGCCGTAGCAGAGTTCCAAAGCGGCGCTCAGATTTTCGGCCGTGGCTGTCAGCCCCAGCACGCGCCCACCAGTAGCAATAAACTTGCCATTCGACGTTAGTGAAGTTCCCGCATGGAACACTTGCACGCGGGCCGGATCGACGCGATCGATTCCCTCGATTTCCGCGCCTGATTCGTATTTGCCCGGGTATCCGCGGTTCGCCGCCACCACACAAGCCGACGCGCCGTCCGCCCATTCAAGCTCCAACTGACCGAGCGTGCCGCTGTGCATCGACTCAAACACTGCCGCCAAATCCGTCTTCAGTCGGATCAATATGGCCTGCGTCTCCGGGTCGCCGAAGCGGACGTTGTACTCGAGCAGTTTCGGCCCCTCGGCGGTGAGCATCAGACCCAGAAACAGCACGCCTTTGAACGCGAAACCCTCCTCACGAGCACCCGCCAGCGTCGGTTCGACGATCTCCCGAACTACACGCTCCAACGTCGTCTCATCGAGAACTGAAGCGTCAGTAATGCTGCCCATTCCGCCGGTGTTCGGCCCCGTGTCGTTGTCGCCGATTCGTTTGTGGTCACGCGCGGGCGGCATCAGCGCGTAATCGCGTCCGTCTGAAAACAGGAGCAACGACGCTTCCCTTCCGCTCAACGCTTCTTCGATGACGACACGTTCCGCCGCTTGATCGCCCGCGACGTGTTGGACCATCAAGTCGTCGACTGCCTTTTCAGCTTCGGAGCGCGTCGCGGCAACGACGACGCCTTTCCCCGCGGCCAAACCGTCGGCTTTGATAACAACGGGCGAATCAACGCCGCCGAATTCACCACTATGAAGAAACTCAAGCGCCTGGCCAGGCGACTCGGCGACCCGGTAAACAGCGGTGGGAATTCGATATCGGGCCATGAAATCCTTGGCGAAGATCTTGCTGCCTTCGAGTCGCGCCGCGGCGGCAGTCGGACCAACGACGGCCAGACCTCTCGTCGTAAACGCATCAACGATGCCAGCGGTCAAGGGCGCTTCTGGGCCCACAAAGGTCAGGTCGACGGAATTCGACTCAGCAAACCGCGCAAGCTCTTCGTGATCGTTCACGGAAACATTGACGAGTTGGGCCAATTGGCCTATACCTGCATTACCCGGCGCACAAAAGAGCTCAACCGGAACCGGTGACGTGTTACGAAGGGCCCACACGATGGCGTGCTCCCGTCCACCGGAGCCAATGACGAGTATTCTTTTCATGATTTGACGGCGGATGCTGCCACCCGCCCCGAAAGAATGTCAAGGTCGGTGTTTTTACGCAGGATTTACCTTGACACAATTTCGTCATAGTTATATACAAATCCCCCAATGGCGGCCCGTGCGGCTGATATCTGTACCTCAACTGGTGGACAACCAAAGAGCGTTCTGCCTTTCACGCGTTGTTCTTTATTCGCCCGCCGGATCAGGTGTTTTTAGGCAAACGACCCAGGGAGTGGACCATGGCACAAATCGAAGCGGCTCACGCGTTGGAAACGACTCCACATAGCGAATATCAGGATCGACCAATCAGGTGCGTCGATTGTAACGAGAACTTTATTTGGACAGCCGGCGAGCAGGTTTTCTTTCACGACAAGGGACTCAAGAACGAACCCAAGCGTTGTAAACCATGCAAGCAGGCTAAAAACGAACGGCTCGCGGCCATCGCGGCAGCACAGTCATCGGGAGTGCGGCAAAGAATCGAAGTCTCAGTGCAGTGCGCGCAATGCGGACAACAAACTACGGTCCCTTTTTATCCGTCGCAGGGACGTCCGGTTTACTGTCGCTCCTGCTTCCTGGCAGGAAAGACCGCAGCGGCTGATTCAGCACAGATGTAGCTCTTCAACATGCAGCGTTTCGGCGGCTCCTGGAAACGCGACCGACCTCGCTAAAACTAAACTAACCTCCCACATGGACAATAGGTCGCCTGTTGGGGTCTTTTTCTGCTTTTCGTAACACCTCGTGCGTGACTGGCGCTGTATCGCCTTCACCAAACGCGATGTACTTCAGCAGGTAAGAAATCGGATTCCCTTCACTCCACCCAAAATACACGTGCGGCAGCTTACCCATTTCGTCTCGCAGGTAGAGGAGAAACGCGGCGATCGCGTTGGGCACCGCGGCGGATTCAGTTCTTAGTATTCGATAGTCGCCGATCGTCTCGCCGCAGATCGCGAGCCGTCCCGAGAATTCGGAAGCGTCTCCAGGAGTAACTTCGAAAAACAGTATCGGCTCGCCGGGAGGAATGTGATTGCTGTTGCGCTTCTCGCGTTCTTTCTCGCGATACTCGAGGATGTCGCCCTTGTCCTTACGATTCGTGATGATGCGGATCGTGCCCTTCGCTGCGTCTTTGATGAACTGCCGCGCTTTGTCGTCGAGCTCGATTTGTTCAACGCGTAGTTCCGTCGAACGGTAAACGCGTGAGAAGAGCGACGCGAGAATGATCGTGAGAATGAAAAACGAAGCGATCTTGATGCCTTCAGGTCGTTCGTGAATGTTCTGGATCGTCGTGTAGATGAAGACCAGCGCGATGACGAGATAGACCTGCCACCTGCCACCTTTCTTGCGCGAGGCCAGTGTCACCGCAATTGCGGCCGACGTCATCAACACCAGCACGCCGGTCGCGTACGCACCACCCTGGGCGTCGACGTCAGCGCGGAAAATGATCGTTACCGCGACGGCGATCAGAATGATGACGATGACCAGTGGTCGTGCGGCCCGGGCCCATTCCGGCGCCATGCCGTAACGCGGCAGGTAACGCGGAACGATGCTCAACAGTCCAGCCATCGCCGAAGCGCCGGCGAACCAGAGAATGCAGATTGTGCTGAGATCGTAAACGGTTCCGAAGATGTGGCCGAAGAAGTGATGGGCCAGGTAAGCGATCGCGCGTCCGTTTGCCTCGCCGCCTTCAGCAAACGCTTCGGGCGGGATGAGAATCGCCGTCGCAAAGCTGCTGCCGATCAACATCACACTCATGATCAGCGCGGCAGTGCGCAGCAGTTTTTGCGCGTTCTGAATACGACCGCGCAGCAGTTGCTGGACCTTCGCGTCGTCACCATGGCCGGTGCGGGTTGAATGAATACTCCCCCAGTCTTCGTCGGTGAGATCTTTATCGCCTTTCACCAGTGTCATCACCGCCACACCCGTCTCGAACCCGGAAAGACCCAAAGCCAATCTCGGAAACAGGAACAACGACACGGCCAGAATCATCCATGCGTGGCCGTTCACGCGCGGATGAGTAAAGAGAGCTTGTTTCCACTCCGGAAAGTGATACGGATGCGTGGCGAGCTGAAACAATCCGTATGAGATGACGACCGCGTTCAGAACGAGATAAACAGCGACCAGTGCGACCGCGATTCCGATCGCTTCCTTGAATCCCTTGAGAAAGATCGCGCCGAGAATTGCGATCAGTGCGATCGTCACGCCGATCTGGTGCTTCAGTAGCGGCGGTGTGAACGGGTTTTCGATGATGTGCGCCGTGGCGTCCGCGGCGGAGAGTGTGATCGTGATGACGAAATCAGTCGCGACGAACCCGAGCAGCACGAGAACGAAGAGTTTGCCCTTCCAGCGCGAAAGCAGGTGTTCCAGCATCGAGATGGAACCCTCGCCGTGCGGGCTTTCCTCGGCAACGCGGTTGTAGATCGGCAGCGCGCCGAACAACGTCAGCAATACGAGCACGAGCGTTGCAATTGGCGAAAGTGCCTGTGCTGCGAGAAACGCAATGCCCGGTTGGTATCCCAGAGTCGAGAAGTAGTCGACTCCGGTCAAGCACATGACTTGCCACCAGGGATGTTGCTTATGCGGAGCGGCGTGAGCGGTTTCTTTTTGTTGAGTGGAGCCTCTGTATAACCAGAGTTTGAAACGTCGTCCGGCGGATCGACTGACTAATTGATTCAGCATCTTCCCTTAAGCCTACGAGGTTAGCTGTCGGGCTCGAACTGGAAGTGTTCGTCGTTCGCGCAACTGCGGCGCTAACGATTCGCCCCTATAAGTGGTTCCCCCGTGTTGCGGAGCCATGCGTGGGCCAACGCAACTTCGGCAGATATTCAGTTTTCAAAACCGTTGTGATGTTACTCCTCGCGCCACGCGGAAGCAACTCACTTATAAACTAACCACCAACGTGCACGATCGGCCGCTGGTCGGGATCTTTTTCTGCCTGACGCAACACTTCATGCGTGACCGGCGCAGTGTCGCCTTCACCGAACGCAATGTACTTCAACAGGTACGAAACCGGATTGCCTTCGCTCCAACCAAAGTACACGTGCGGCAGTTTTCCTGTCTCGTTTCGCAAAAACAGCAGGAACGCGGCGATCGCATTCGGCACCGCCGGCGACTCAGTGCGCAGGATCTGAAATCCATCGACATTCTCGCCGCGAATCTTCAGCACGCCCGAAAACTCCGACGCGTCTCCCGGCGTGACTTCGAAGAAAAGGATCGGCTCGCCGGCAGGAATGTGGTTGTCTAGCCGCTTCTCTTTCTCTTTCGCCTTGTACTCAGCCGCATCGCCCCGATCGACACGGTTCGTGATGATCCGGACAGTTCCCTTCGCCGCGCGTCGAACAAACTCGCGCGCCGCATCGTCGAGTTCGATCCGTTCGACGCGCAACTCCGTCGACCGCCAAACACGCGAGAACAGCGAAGTGACCACAATGGCGACGATAAAGATCGACGCGATCTTGATTCCTTCCGGCTGCTCGACGATGTTCACGATCGTCGTGTAGATAAACACCAGCGAGATCAGCATGAAGATCCACTGCTTACCTTCGCCCTTACGCCGCGCAGAAAGCGTGACGGCGATCGCGGCAGAGGTCATCAGCGCGAGCACGCCCGTCGCGTACGCGCCACCCTGCGCATCGACATCGGCTTTAAACGAAATCGTGACGATGAAACAGATCAACGTGAACACTACGACGAGCGGACGCACTGCACGCGCCCATTCCGGCGCCATACCGTATCGGGGCAGATAACGCGGCACGATATTCAGCAGACCAGCCAGCGCCGAAGATCCCGCGAACCACAGGATCGAGATCGTGCTCAGGTCGTAGATCGTGCCGAACACGTCGCCGAGATAGTGATGGGCCAGGTAGGCGAGGGCGCGTCCGTTCGCAGTGCCTGCTTCCTGGGCCTGCGTTTCCGGCCGAAACTCCTCCGCCGGAATCAACATCGTCGTCACGATGCTGCTGGCGAAGAGCAAGACACTCATGATCAACGCCGCGCTCATGAGCAGCTTGCGCGTGTTGTAAATGCGGCCTGCAAGTTCCGCACTCGATTCGCCCGGACGCGTGAGATGCGGGTTCTCTTCGATGTTGTACTTACCCGGATCGGCGTCACCTTTCACGAGCGGCATCACGACAACGCCAGTTTCAAACCCCGACAATCCAAGCGCGAGTTTCGGAAACACGATTAGGGCCGTTCCGACCATCAACAACGGATTCGCATACTGGCTAAACAACAAATTGCGCCAATTGAAAAGCACCGACGGATGCGTAGCGATCTCATAAAAACCGACGGCGACAACCGTGAAGTTGAGCACGAGATAGATCGCGACCAAAAACACCGCGATTCCGATCGCCTCCTTGAAACCTCGCAGAAAAATCGCACCCAATGCGGCGATCAGGAGCAGGGTTACGAAGATTCGATGATGCAGGAATTGCAGATGATCGACGACGAACGGGTTCTCAATGATGTGCGCCGTTGCGTCAGCCGCTGACAGCGTGATTGTGATGATGAAACTCGTCGTGGCAAAGCCGAGCAGCGCGAGGACAAACAACTTTCCTTTCCATCGCGACAGCAAGTTCTCGAGCATCGAGATCGAACCATCGCCGTGCGGACTCTCGGCGGCGACGCGTTTGTACATCGGCAACGCGCCAAACAGAGTCAGAAAGATCAGCACTAACGTGGCAATCGGAGAGAGCGCGCCCGCGGCGAGAAAAGCGATGCCTGGTTGATAACCGAGAGTCGAAAAGTAATCGACGCCGGTCAAACACATGACTTGCCACCAGGGATGTTGCTTGTGGGGAGTAGAGGACTCCTGCGCGGAGCCGCCCCGTTTTTTGCCCTCGTAAAGCCAGAGCTGGAGTTTGCGTCGTGATCTCTGGAAGAACCCCATCGTCTACACAGAAGGGCGACAAAAAAAGCGGGCGGGAGCCTCCCACAGCTCCCACCCTAAGGCCACGTGTCCTCACCCCACGCGACCACTTCGTCCACCGGGGAGGTGAACGCAGGCGAATTATGCAATAGTCCGCCTAACATTTCAACCCGCTTATTGTTTTTCACGTAGCCGATAAGTTCTCATTGCAGCGAAAGTTTTTCGCTGCAAAAACTTATAGACCACATAAGCAACTTCGATTTGGAGTTGGGGGTGCAAAGGCTGTTAATGGCACGCAATTTCAGGCCGCTGCAACATTTGTTTCATTTTGCCCGACCTGCAACACCTGCTGCATCGCCTGTTTGGGCCAACGGCGCGCCCGCGCCATCTTCGTGCCGCAAATCAGAAAACGCTACGACCAGCAACAGTGCGGTGACGCCAAGCGTGCACAGAATGTAGAGGATAGCCGTCTTCTCAAAGTAAATCAGAAGAATCACCACCAGAGAGAGACCGAGCGCCCACAGCACCGTCGTGAGTTTTCGTCGCCGGCGGTCGCCGGCCAGTGTTTTTCGGTTCATGCTTTATAACTCTTTAACTATTAGATCAAAATTACCAACGTACTTCTTGTACGACTAACAAAGTTACGCGGGCAACCTCAGTAGATGACGCGAGTCGGCAAATACATGCCCGTGTTCGAAACGGCCGAGGAAAGTCCACCGCTGAGTGCGCCCAGCAACGTACTAGTGATTCGGCTCGACGAGAACATGCCTGCTTCAGGCACCTCGATCACGTCGTAGGCCTGAAGCGCGAAGTCCGGTTTCTGGCTCTTCTTGATCGCCGCCACATCTACAGTGATCATTTCCTGATTCGTGGAGCCCGGAGCCTGCCGGTAGATTCGAACTTCTGACAGTTTCGCCTCTTTTCTCGCGCCGCCGACCATCGCCAACGCACGGCTCAACATGAGATTTTCCTGGAGGTAGATCCCGCCGGGAGACATCACACTGCCCGTGATGTAAACAGGTTCGGCTTCGGTAACGAGCACATAATCGCCCGGACGAATCACCGGATTTGCGTCAACCTTGCCGGCGCGCAGGTCGGCGATCTTTACGATGTTGAGCGGAATGCTCGTGCCGTCGATTGGCGCCGCGAGTTTTTCCTCGCCGGGTTCCGGACACATCAACGGTTCGGTATGCAGAATCTGAATGGTGCCCGAAGCGCGTTCGGTGAATCCTCCCGAGACGGCCATCAATTCATTCAAGCGAACTTTGCGCTTCATCTCGACGCGCGTCGGTTGACGCACTGCGCCAAAGACGGTCGCAGGCTGACGGCTGTTGCGCTCGGAGATGCGCACACTGACTTGCGGGTTGTTGATGAACTTCGCGTATGCGATTGTGATGTCTTTTTGAACGTCCTTATCCGTGCGGCATTTCGCCGGAATCGGTTTCTCCAGAAACGGCAACGAGCTCAGGTTGCCGTCGCTGTCGACCTGAACGCTGCTCGACAACTCCGGTTGTCCGAAGACGCGAACGTCGAGCACGTCACCTGGACCAAGCAGGTACGACTTGATTCCCTGCACGTCGAGTGGTGACGGACCTTGCTGCGACGGCGGTGGACTCTGTTGCTGCTGTGGTTCCTGCGCGTAAGCGAAGATCGCCAGGCTACAGACAAACGCGACTGCGATAATCAACGATAATTTCAGCTTCATCTTTCCAACCCTCAATTAAAGAATTCATACCTACGGTGTCGGTATGGGCAAGGGGGTGCTTCGTAAAAATATACCCGCCAGAATTTGGAGCCAGGTCCCACCACCAAACATTCCCGTGTCGGATACTTCGATCACGTCGTATGGTTGCAGAAAAATGTCGGGTCGCTGGTTCTTTTTCACTGCCTCGAAATCTATCTTCAGAACGTCCTGCGGCTGATTTCCCTTCTGCCGGTAGATCCTGATGTCCGAGAGCTTCGCATCCTTTCGCGTGCCGCCGACCATGG
>DASTOZ010000616.1:0-5061 GCA_035762365.1 Pyrinomonadaceae bacterium
GTAGTCGCGATCTTCGTCGGCAGTGAGCGCGGCCATAATACCTGCCAGTTGCTTCGGCGCGAGCGAGTTGAACAGACCACTTTCGAGTGCTTCGCCGACAAGCAACGGTCGATCGATGTGCAGGTCGGCAAGCCAGCGACCACGTTCCGTAACCTTCTCCGCGTCGTAGTCAAGATACCCAAACACGGCAAGCACCTTCGCGCGTTGCTCGAATGGCTGCCACACTTCCTCGCGCAGCGACTCGATGCGTCGCGAAGCGCGTTCATAATCCTCGGCGGTTTCGTGCAGCTCCCACAGTACCTCGGTGCAACGTTGTCGCTCGGCGCCGCGGATTTGCGGTCCTAAAAGATTCTCGATCACGTCGTCAAGCACTTTCAGCGCCTCAGTTTCTTCGGCATACGCATCGCGCAAGCGCGGCTCGTGCAAAACCAGTTCGCGTCCTCGTTCGCGGATCTCGTCGAACGCATCTTCAATGTCGACTTCGCGAAGACGATAAATCGGCGAATACACGCGGCCGACTCGTTCTTGCGGAAAACTCGCGTTCGTCCCGTCTTCGCGCACACCGCGGATGCTTCCATCGCGTTTCTCGGTGACCATCACGAGCCTGCGACTCGCGCGTCCGATACCGACAACGCGCCCCGGTTTCACGACTTCATCGAGCCAACGGTGAAACAGTTCAGCGCGCGATTGCGGCTTCGCTTCCTGAAGACGAGCGCGGGCGCCGACGAGTCGCTCCAGACCAAGCACGACACTGACCGGAAGATCACAGCCCGTTTCCTTCAGTCGGGCATCGATTGTTTGCTCGCTTTGATTACGCGCCCTTTCGAGTTGACCCATCTGCCGCGCGTAGTCGCGATACGCGAAACTCCGTTCCGCGATCTCGCGCACTCCCGCGAACGTGCCGTACGCATCGAGCAAATTCAGCAACGTAGTGTACGTCGCCCGAAACTGGCTCGTGAGCGGATCCGGCTGGGCCTGCAACATCTGCGCGATGCGTGCGGGATCCTGGTGCAATCCTGGCGCGGCGACTACAAAACCGACATTGTCACGACCACGACGTCCCGCACGACCGGTCATCTGTTGCAACTCCGACGCGGAGAGCGGACGCCAACCCCCGGCAGTGCGCGCGTCAGCACCCGTCAGCACAACGCTGCGTGCGGGAAAATCCACGCCTGCGGCAACCGTCGCCGTCGCGAAGATCGCATCGAGCAATCCCGCGCTCATCAGTTTTTCAATCACCAACTTCCACGCTGGAATGTGCCCCGCGTGATGCGACGCAACGCCGCCACGAATGATCGCGTCCCAGTGTCGATGACCACGCACTTCCGGATTTTGTTCGACAAAGGCGCGCATGAAGTCGCGGCGCGCTTCGCGACGACTCTCGTTCGGATCGCGTCGCGCGAGCGCCGCCTCGGATGCAGCTTGATCGCAACGACGTCGCGTCGGCATGAACACGATCGCCGGCAACAGGTTGTAATCGTCCAACGTCGACAGCAAAGTCGCGGGCGGCATTTCAGGCATTCGAAGCTTCATGAATAATCCGTGCGATCTGTGGGTTGATGTTGCCGTCGTCAGTTATGAGCGGAATCAATTGTCGGTCGGGCAGCAGTAACGCGGACCGCAACGGCACCGGTCGTTTGCCGGGTCCGGTGATCACGCCGCAACGCACGCCTCGCACTTCTTCCAGCCACGAAGCAAACTCGCCCGCATTGCCGATCGTCGCCGACAGCAGGAGCAGACGAATGCGCGGCGGCGTCAGAATGATCGCTTCTTCCCAAACGTGGCCGCGTTCTTCATCCGCGAGATAGTGCGCTTCGTCGAGCACGACGAGGTCCGCAGTGACTTCACTCCCGCCGCGCAACGAGTCGAACAGTTGATTGCGATAGATTTCTGTTGTGCCGACGATCAGCGGCGCGTCCCAGTTTTCTTTTCTGTCGCCGGTGAGGATACCGACCCGTTCGGCGCCAAACTCGTCGATAAACTCCTGATATTTCGAGTTGGTGAGTGCCTTCAACGGCGTTGTGTACCAGGCGCGCCGCCCGGCGGCTAAAAGTCGCCGGATCTCCTCACGCGCGATCCACGTCTTGCCGCTCCCGGTCGGCGCCGTCACGAGCACGTCTTCATACTCGACCATTTCCAACGCTTCGAGTTGAAAAGGGTCGGGTTTGAATGGGGCCGGACGCGGTGTCCCGATTCCCTCCAGCAGTTTTTTGAGGTCTCTGGATTGAGGCAGCGGACGCGAGGGGGGCTTAAAAGTTTTCGTTTTCTTCTGTTTTACCCTTCGTGGCACGGGTTTATTCTAACGTCGCGGATGTGGCCTGCGAAGTGCTAACAAGACACGACGGAGTTACAATTCCTTCTCGCAACGCGCCGGGGCGCGAGGGCGTCTAAACGCACTGAAACAAAAAAGGCCGGCAGGCGTTTTCAATTGGGATGACTGAACTGTTCGAGAATTTTGAGGTTAACCGCGACTCCAAAGCTTCAATGTTGCTGAAGCTGCTGGTCGCGTCGCTTTTATTGCATCTGGCACTTGTTTGGGCTGTCGTTTACGTTCCGGCAGTTCGCGACACGGTCAATATCGCCGCCCTGATTGCCAATACGAAGTGGGTCGACGAAGACTACACCGCCACGGAAATCGGCAGCGATGTGCAGATCGTTCAGCTTGAAAAGTTTCGTTACCCGGACGGTTATTTTGCTCTCGAGAGTCAGGGATTTGCGAATCCGGCAGTCGCCGCCGCAAACGATCCGTTCGCGCCGAAGATAATCTCTCAGTGGAAGGGCTTCGGTCCGGATCCGGAAGAAACGCCGTCACCCAGTCCGGAGGCGAGTCCATCTGCTTCACCATCAGCTTCGGCCTCTGCGAGTCCGGCGCCGTCGGCATCTCCGTCCGCTGCGACGGCGCAGGCCGCTGCAAGTCCCAGCCCGAGTCCGTTGACAAAGGAAGAAGCGCAGACGGAACTCGAGAAGCTCGCCGCGCAGAACAACGTCACGCTGCCCGACGAGAACCAGATCAATAAAAAGCCGTTGAAGGATCTTGCGGTTCACGTAAACGATCTGAAGAACCAGGGCAAACTCGATCTGAACAAACCGTTCAAAATAGTGATCGTAGCGACGTTGGACGAGAAGTCGAAGCTACAGAATCCGAAATTTGTCGAGCAAGAGGGCGATGAGATCTTAAACGACCTGTTCGGCCGCATGGTTGCTGCGTTGAACGATAGTGGCACGCTGATCTTTCTTACAAGAATGGGCGAGGTTAGACCGGGTACGACCGTCAGAATCACACTCCAGCAGGGCGAGAAGGAAGTGCTCGCGTCATTGGAATCGGAAGCGACCTCACCTGCGGATGCGACCGCCGTCGCGAAGAAGCTCAACCTGTATCTTTATGCCGGCGCCCTCACGCGTTCCGGAAAAGATGAAGAGCAGTTAATGAAGAACACCACTGCCACACCCAATGGCAGCAAAGTCGTCCTGAACTTTTCTATGCCGCGACAGACTATTATCGACATGTTGAAGAAACAGGTTGAGCCGCCGAAGCCCGGTGTGTAGTGGTCGTGCGCGCGTTTTTTGGAGTAAATTAAGCAAACTATGAGTTTCGATAAATTTTTAACGAAGGTTTTTGGCAGCAGTAATCAGCGTTTTCTGAAATCGATTGGGCCGACTGTCGCCGAGATCAACGCCCTCGAGCCATCACTGCAAAAGCTCTCAGACGACGAGTTGCGTGCACGGACCGCGATGTTCAAGGAGAAGGTCCAACGCGCCGTCGAAGGCATCACCGACAAAGATCGAAGAAAACAGCGCGAACGAGAGATTCTCGACGAGCTTCTACCGGAAGCGTTCGCGACGGTTCGAGAGGCGAGCGTCCGCTCGACCGGCATGCGCCATTTCGATGTTCAGTTGATCGGCGGCATCGTTCTCCACCAGGGCAAGATCGCTGAGATGCGCACGGGCGAAGGCAAAACTCTTGTCGCAACGCTGCCTGCTTACCTGAATGCATTGACCGGACGCGGCGGCGTTCACGTCATAACCGTGAACGACTATCTTGCTTCACGCGATGCCGAGTGGATGGGCCAGATCCATCGTTTTCTCGGCCTTGAAGTCGGCTGCATTCAGAACGACATGGATGATTTTGAGCGGCAAGCAGCCTACGCCGCCGATATCACCTACGGCACCAACAACGAATTCGGTTTCGACTACCTGCGCGACAACATGAAGTTTGACCTCGCCACGTGCGTTCAGCGTGGTCACTACTTCGCCATCGTCGACGAAGTCGACTCGATTCTGATCGACGAAGCACGAACGCCGCTGATCATCTCGGGTCCATCCGACGAAGCCACCGACAAGTATCGAAACGCCGACGCGATCATTCCGCACCTCGACAAGGGCGAAGACGTCGACGGCAAGAAGACCGGTGATTACGTTGTCGACGAGAAGGCGCACACTGCGGTGCTTACCGAAGAAGGCGTTGACAAAGCAGAGCGACTGCTTGGCGTCGGCAATCTCTACGATCCTTCAAACATGGAGTTGCTCCACTGCGTCGAGCAGGCGTTGAAGGCGCACACGCTTTACAAGAAGGACCATCAGTACGTGGTCCAGGATGGCGAAGTGATCATCGTCGACGACTTCACGGGCCGCTTGATGAAGGGCCGTCGCTGGTCTGACGGTCTGCACCAGGCAGTCGAAGCGAAGGAAGGCGTCGAGATCGAGAAAGAGAACCAAACTCTCGCGACGATCACGCTGCAGAATTACTTCCGTCTCTACGAAAAGCTTTCCGGCATGACCGGTACCGCCGAAACGGAAGCGGCGGAGTTTGCCTCGACCTACAAGCTCGACGTCATCGTCATCCCGACGCACATGCCGATGATCCGCACGGACTTCTCCGACGTGATTTATCGCACGTTGCCCGAGAAGTGGGACGCAGTAATCGAGGAGATTAAGGAGTGTCACGAGAAGGGACAGCCCGCGCTGGTCGGTACCGTTTCGGTCGAGAACTCGGAACTGATCTCGCGGCGGTTGATGAAAGAGAAAGTTCCGCACAACGTGCTCAATGCGAAGTATCACGAG
>DASTOZ010000617.1:0-3689 GCA_035762365.1 Pyrinomonadaceae bacterium
TGTGCTCGACGCGCGCTACTTCGACGCCCTCAATCGTTTCGATATCAATTTCGCTCGCACGATGTGGGTTTACGACAACGTGCGACGCGGGTCGTCAGTGCTGGATCTCGGCTGCGGCGAGGGGATGCTGGCGCTGTTGAAACGCAAGGACGTTTACCTCGCGGGTGTGGATTTTTCTGCGGAGTTGGTTGGTCTCGCGCGTCGCAATGGTTACGACGTCGTCTCCGTTGCGGAAGTGAATCGTCTGCCGTTTGCGACGGCGTCGTTTGATTACGTCGTCAGTCTGGACGTGCTGGGCCATATCGCGTTCGATGAAAAAGACGCGTTGCTGGCGGAGATCCGGCGCGTGTTGAAGCCCGACGGTGTGACGATGCATGGCGTCGAGTCGTTGAACCGTGAGCTTCATGGCGATTACGCGTCGATGAGCGAGGAACGATTGGCGCAGTTCATCGGCATCGACGGTCATATCGGTTTGGAGGTCGACGAGGAGATTGCCGCGCGGTTTCGCAAGTTCTTCACGAACGTGCAAGCCGAGCCGCGATACACGTTGTGCTTGAGCGTCGCCGAGTTCATCAAGCAATACGATGAGTACGGCGTTCCGTTTGATGATGACTTCGTCGAGTACCTGCGCGGGCTTTCGTTTAGCGAACGGCGTGCGTTCGACATGGCGATGGGTTATGTGTTCGGGAAGATCTCGGATCTGGGTTTGAAGCTGCCGTCGAGTGGTTTGTACCTGTTAGTGAAGGCGACGGATGGTCCAGCGGAGCCGTTTTACAACGCGCATCGCGATCGCAGCGATCTCTTGGAATCGCGGATGGTTTTTGGCGCCGGGTGGTACGCAGCCAACCGAACGCCGCGCATCGCGCGTTGGATGGACAAGCACTCTCGATTGCGCTTTGAGACCACCGATTTATCCAAAGTTCGTCTGGAGCTGATGACGCATATTCCGGAATTGAAATCCAAACCGATCGAGTTGCATTTTGCCCTCAATGGCGTAGAGATCCGTTGTCTTTCTTTAGTTGAGTATGATTGGTTGACGGTGGAGATAGAGATTCCGGAAGAACTGCGCGCGAGTTCACCTTACGAGCTGGAGATTCATGCGAGTCGCACTTGGCAACCGGCACTCTACGATCCGAACAGCACCGACGAGCGACATCTCTCGATCGCGGTCTGCAACGTCGAGCTCAATTAGGAGACGGCGATCGTGTAGTTCGCAGCAAACAGCGCCGTCATGATTCCCAGCAGGATCACGAACACGAACCGGATCGTCGTATCAGTGCGTTCCGACTTCGCCACCATCGCCAGCCCCATGAACATCGGAAAGATGATCAGCGCGTAGCGATCCATCGATTGCAGCATGCCCGAAGAAAGCGGAAGAAAGATCGCCAGAAACGCGTAAACGGCCAGCGCCCATTCGCGACGCCTGATCAGAACGTAAACGCAGAAGAGGCACAGCAGCGCCGAACCCGCGTTCAGCAGGTTGAAGTTCCAGGGTTCAATAATTGTGTGCGGATGTATCAGGTATTTTGCGAGCGTGGTCAGGAAAAACCCGGGCTTGCGTCCCCAGTGGGCCACCGCGTGCCGGAACGCCCACGCGTCGCCGCACGCCCACCACGAGTAAAGCATGAAGGCCCACAGACCAACCGGAACTAAGACCAGCCCCAGTATCTTCTTGATTTGCAGGCGTCGGTACATCTGCCAACTCAGGACGAGCAGCGCCGGTAACAGGATCACGCCGTTAACGCGCGCCGCCGAAGCGAACGCGCCGAGTGCCCCCGCCAGCCACCACTTCTCTTTTTTCGCCGCGTAGAAGCTGGTAACCGTCAGCATCAGAAACACCGCTTCGGTCAGCGGCACCGAAAAGAAGTAACTGACCGGAAACGTAGCCGTGTAGAAGATCGTTCGCCGCGCGATCTGCTGGTCGTAACCAAACGCCACCGTCAGCTTGTGCAGGTAGTACAGACCGATGAACAGAAACAGGTTCGACAGGGCCGCGCCCCACAACATCACGTCTTTCGTAAGGTGACTCAGCAGCCAAAGCAGCAGCGGATGCAACGGGAAGAAAGCGAATTGCCGGCTGCGCGCGTTTTCGATATCGAAGGGCTGCCGCAGGTAACCTTCGTGCGTGAGGACCCAATAGTGGGCCACGTCTGCGCGCCACATCGTCTCGCGCAGCTTCCGCGCGACGGAGACGTTTTCAAATCTGACGAACGCCTCGCGGACGTTGGTGGGCGAGTTGGGAATGGTGACGACCTGAAGATGGCCCACGCAAATGAAGATGATGAAGATCAGGCTGCGCGTCAGCACCCACACATAGGCGGTGTCGCGCAGGCTCTCATTCTGCCGGAGTCGAGTGAACCACTTGTTGTCGAGCAGTTTTCTAAGTCGCTGTAGCAAGTTCTCAGTTATATTGAGCGTGCCTATGAAGCAGCGGATCCTCGATAACGAACGTTTCAGGAGCGCCTCACAATATCTCGCAGCCGCATTGCTGTCGCTCTTGTTCGTCTTCCTGCTGCTGAAACTCTATCGCGCCGATTTCAAAGTGCCGCTGCACTACAACGGCGACGCCCTGCTGCACTCGATGTTCATCCGTAGCATCATCGAGAACGGATGGTACTGGCAAAACCCTCGGCTTGGCGCGCCCGGCGACCTAAAAATGTATGATTTCCCCGCCGTAGACAACTCCGCGGCGGTGGTCCTCAAGCTTCTGTCGCTGTTCAGCAGCCACCCCATCGTCGTGCTGAACCTCTTTTACCTGCTCACATTCCCGATGATCGCGATCTCGTCGCTCTACGTCCTGCGACAATTCAACATCTCGTATGGTCCAGCGCTGTTCGGCAGTTTGCTCTACACGTTTCTGCCGTACCACTTCATGCGCGACGAGAGCCATCTGTTCCTGTCAGCTTACTACTTTATTCCGCTGGTGGTGATGGTCCTGTTGTGGATCACGTCGGGCCAGTTGTCGGCCGGGCGCAACCGCAAGTTCGTTTTGAGCGTAGTGGTCTGCGTGCTCGTCGGTTCGAGCGGCGTCTACTATCCGTTCTTCACGTGCTACCTGTTGCTGATCGCCGCCATCGCCGCCGCAATGATTCGCAAGCCTGCGAAGGCGCTGGGTGTGGCAGGGATCCTGATCGCGGTGACGTTCGCGACGGTGCTGATCAATGCGTCGCCAACTTTGATTTACCTGTACAGACATGGCGACGCGCACGTCACGGAACGAAGCCCGGCAGGACCGGAGATCTATGGTCTGAAGATCGCGCAGCTGTTGTTGCCGATCACGGGTCACCGCGTCCATGTGCTCAACGCGATCAAGAAGACTTACAACGAAAACACCGTGATGACTGAGAACGACGCGGCCGCGCTCGGTCTCGTCGGCAGTCTCGGGTTTCTTGCATTGATCGCGCGACTGTTTTATCGGAGGCGAGCAGACGACGCGACCGCAGCCGTTGACTTGGGGACGGATCGCAGTCGGATGCTCGACGATCTGAGCGTGTTGAATATCTTCGCCGTCCTGCTTGCGACGATCGGCGGCTTTGGTTCGATCTTCGGCGTGCTGGTCTCCGCGGGAATCCGAAGCTACAACCGGATCAGCGTCTTCATCGCGTTCTTCTCGTTACTCGTCGTGACCCTGGCGTTGGACTATTTTCGCGTGCGAGCGGTGAAGTCGAACGGCGCTGCTGTTGTTTTCT
>DASTOZ010000618.1:0-5433 GCA_035762365.1 Pyrinomonadaceae bacterium
CCTGGTCCTTCTTCGCGGTCAGGTCCCACAGCTTGAAACGTTTGTCGATATTACCTGCAGCTAGCAAACGGCCGTCGGCAGTGAAAGCGAGTTGCAGGCTTTCGATTCGATCGTCAGGCAGTTTGAAGCGACGATTTTCACGCCCGCTCGCCACGTCGATCAACTTCACGTGCGGCTCGGAATCGTCGCTGAACAGCGCTAACTGATTTCCGTCGGCTGAAAGGGCCACCCCGCCATCAGTGCCGCCAAAACCTGTGACAGCGGGTTGCGCACTGGTTTGCAACGTGCGCAGTTCGCGGCCCGTGGTTGCGTCCCAAACCCGTGCTGCATCGCTGACCGTGACGATCTGATTGTTTGCCGCGAACCCGATGAAGTAAACGCCCATCGCGGCGACGACCGATCCTTGTGGACCAGCGAGAGTCTGCAGCTCACGCCCGCTCATGACTTCCCAAATTTTCACCGAATTGTCGGCAGTGGCCGCAGCAATCAAGCGACTGTCGCGACTGAAGGCAACAAACGGTGCGAGGCCCGGTGCGTTCTGCCCGCTACTCGAGAGATCGCGCAGCTTGCGTCCGGTCGCCGTTTCCCAAAGTTTGATCGTGTTGCTGCGAAACGTCGCGGTCGCGAGCAGCCGTCCGTCAGGACTGAAGACGAGACGTGTCGCGCCGTACAGATTGTTGTAGCCGGTTTGCAGGACCAACTCGGGTTTGGCTTCTCTCGATTGCTGCCCACCTTGTGTGCCTGAAGTTGACGTGGCACTTTGAACGCCAAGCCCGCGCTGATCATCTATGGTCGGAGGTGGCGTCGGACTGGGTGCGGGATTCTGTGCAACCACCACCATCGCGCAACACGCCATCACGACTGGTAAAACTATATTTCTCATGACCTGTCTGCCCACAACGTTGAATGCTCGAGCAGTAACAGCGCGATTGCAATCAACGCCAAAACGTACATGACTGGATGAATCTCTTTTCGGCGGCCGACAATAAGATAAAGGCCAACATGCGCAATGAAGCCCCAGAGTATCCCCTGGGTGATCGAAAAGGTCAGGGGGATGAGGATTATAGTCAAAAACGCCGGAAGACCTTCCTCGATTTTGATGAAGTTGATTTGCGCAACGCTTTTGAACATGGCCGCGCCGACGAGCACGAGCACCGGCGCCGTCGCGTAGAGCGGCACCATCCCGGCGAGCGGCGCGAGGAAGAAGCAGGGCAGAAAACAGAGCGCGGTGAACACGGAGGTCAGTCCGGTGCGCCCGCCGACGTTGATGCCCGCAATACTTTCGATGTACGCCGTGCCGGACGACGTACCGGCGAGTCCGGCGCCGAATGTCGCGACTGAATCGACGATCAATCCCTGTCGCAGGTTTTTCGGATTTCCTTCTTCGTCTAATAATCCTGCAGCGTGCGAGACGCCCATGAACGTCGAGATCGAGTCGAAGAGATCGGTGAAGAGTATCGCGACGATGGCCGGCAGCAATGAGAGTTTCAGCGCGCCGAGAATGTCGAGTTTGAGAAAGACCGTTTGAAAATCGGGCGTGCTGAAGAGTTGCGGCGGAGCAGTTATGTGATGTCGCAGCAGGGCGACGATGGTGATGAAAAAGATCCCGGCGAGATACGCGAGTGAGCTGCCGCGAATCACCAGGAAGACGATGATAGCCATCCCGGCGAGTGC
This sequence comes from Pyrinomonadaceae bacterium, assembly GCA_035762365.1. Lineage (GTDB taxonomy): Bacteria > Acidobacteriota > Blastocatellia > Pyrinomonadales > Pyrinomonadaceae > PSRF01. Next base: position 1,675 of record DASTOZ010000618.1, read on the forward strand.
GATTAGTGTTTTTTCGTCGAGCTTGCCGAGACGTACGAGCGTGACCGGGTCGCCGACGATTAGTCCGAGGTTCTTGAGACCGATGAAGGTCAGGAAGATTCCGATGCCCGCTGCCGTTCCGATTCTTAGTTCGGAGGGAATGGCTTTCGCGATTGTTTCGCGGATCGGGGTGACTGAGATCAGAAGAAAGAGCACGCCCGCCCAGAAGATGATTCCGAGTGCGGTCTGCCACCACACTTTCTGCGTCAGGATGATCGTGAAGGTGAAGAACGCGTTGATGCCCATGCCGGGGGCGACGGCGTATGGAAGTTTCGCGTAAAGGCCCATCAGCAGCGTCATCGTGAAACAGACCAGGACGGTGGCGGTCAGTGCGCCGCTGAATGCGATGCCTGTTCCGGGCGTCGACAAAATCGCGGGGTTGACGACGACGATGTAGGCCATCGTGAAGAAGGTGGTGATGCCGGCAATTGCTTCGGTGCGGACGTTTGCGGCGGTCGGGGTTGTCATCAGCGTGAGAGATTAGCAGAGGTCCAACGAGAGCCGTAGAGAAACATTGATATTTCTTTAATCCACGAGTCTCACGCTAGAAGCCGAGGCGAGCCTCAGGCGAGACGTCGATATAAATTTTTTGATTGTGTGTCTCACGCCGGAGGTTCCGGCGAGTTTCAGGCGAGAGGTCGAAAAGCAACAACCCGAAGCCGCGGCGACCTCGGGTGTTGCTTGTTCAGCCTGCAAGGAGTTCCCCAACTTCTGCCGGCCGATTCCGTTGAACTCGAGCTGGTTGAACTCGCGCTAGCGCTTGCGGGAGGCCAACGCGAAAAGACTCGCTATTCCGCAACGATCGCGACGGTCGATGCGTCACCTCGTTGTCGAAGCGCTCGCTGCGTTGCACGCTCGGCGCGTGTTTTGGTTGCGGCAAGACTGATTACCTCGCCGGACATTTGCGCGTTCGCGAAGAAGTAGCTGTCGCCATAGCGGCGGAAAACAAGCCGCGCGCTATCTGTAAGCGAACTCTTCACGGCCAGCGTCTGCACGATCGCACTGACGTGACCGTCCTCACTGCGCAACCGCAACGCTTTCCGATCCGAAGCGGGATTTAAAACGCTGACCGTGTAAACACCTGCGGGCAGCGTCTTGTCACCCACGGTGAACGTAAACGGGATACGCGCGCGGATCGTTTGTGAATGCGACGTCTGTGCATTCCCGGTAATCGCAAAAGCCCCACAGCAGATGATGATTGCGACGATCAATTTAAGATACGTTTTCATGGCTAAACCTCCTGATTTTCAATCGTGCGGCCAACGTGATTGCTTTTTGGCCTTCATTGAGTTACGCGCACGATTTCGCCGCCGTCCCTCACGGTCGCAAAATTATTTGTTGTAAAATCCGGCTCGTTTTCTGCGGAAAATTGCGGGCCCAGACGGATTCAGGATGGAAACGCCGGAAGGCATAACGCAGCTTTTGATCGACTGGGGCAACGGCGATCAGGCGGCGCTCGACAAGTTGATGCCGCTTGTTTACGCGGAGCTGCGACGGCTCGCTACTAATTACTTGCGCCGCGAACGAATGGGCCACACGCTTCAGCCGACGGCGTTGGTCAACGAAGCGTATTTGAAACTGGTCGGGCAGAAGAACGCGAAGTGGCAGAACCGGGCGCAATTTTTCGCGATTTCGGCGCAGTTGATGCGGCGAATCCTGGTGGACCATGCACGACGGCGCCAGGCTGAAAAGCGCGGCGGATCGGCCCAGCAGCGTCTTTCTATCACGAGTGCGGAAGAGTTGCTCGCGCAGCCGGTGGTCGATCTGCTGGCGTTGAATGAGGCTTTGGAAGAGCTGTCGCAGATGGATCCGCAGCAGGGCCGGATCGTGGAGCTGAAGTTTTTCGGTGGTCTATCGATAGATGAAACGGCCGAGGTGTTGTCCATCGGTCATGCGACCGTCGAACGCGAATGGAAGTCCGCCCGCGCCTGGCTCCGCCGCCAATTGGAGCAGTGAGGGACTTGGCTGGTCCGAGACGCGTTTGTTACTAGACGAGTGTAAATAACACGATGACGCCCGAGCGCTGGCAACAAGTTAAGGAGATATTTGATTCGGCAATTAAGTACTTGCCGGAACACCGCGAGGGGTTTCTTTCGGAGGCCTGCGGAAACGACACGGATCTGCGTTCGGAAGTGGAGTCGCTGATTACATCCCACGAAAAAGAAGGCAGCTTCATCGACGAACCCGCCTACTATGCCGCCGCCGAACTGCTCGCCAACGAAAAAGCGGAACTCCCGTCAGGCGACTCTATCGGTAACTACGAAATCATTTCGTTCATCAGCCGCGGCGGCATGGGCGAGGTCTATCTCGCGCAGGACAAACGGCTCAACCGTAAAGTTGCACTGAAGCTCCTGCCGAGCGCGTTCACAAAAGACAACGATCGCCTGCGACGTTTCGAACAGGAAGCACGCGCCGCATCAGCCCTCAACCATCCAAACATCATCACGATCTACGAGATCTTCGAAGCCAACTCGACGCACGTCATCGCCACCGAGTACGTCGAAGGCGAAACACTGCGCCAGCGACTCGGTCGCTCCTGGCTGAGCCTGACGGAAACGCTCAACATCGCAATCCAGATCGCCGACGCGCTCGCCGCCGCACACAAGGCTGGCATCATCCATCGCGACATCAAACCCGAGAACGTCATGTTGCGTCCGGATGGTTACGTCAAGATCCTCGACTTCGGACTCGCGAAACTAAGCGAAGACACTACGGCGCCAGTCGCCACCGAAGCACCGACGCTGCAAGTGCGCACGGGTTCGGGATTCGTTCTCGGCACGGCGGGTTACATGTCGCCGGAACAAGCGCGCGGGCACGTCGTCGACAACCGTTCGGACATTTTCAGTCTGGGCGCGGTGATGTACGAGCTGCTCGCTCGTCGCAAACCATTCGAAGGCGAGACACCCAGCGACACGCTCGCTGCAATACTCAAAACCGAGCCGGCGCCGCTTCAGCGGATTGTCCCGCAACTCCCCGCGGAACTGATTCGCATCGTCAACAAGTCGCTGCGCAAGGACCGCGAGGAGCGTTATCAAGTCGTCAAGGATCTGTGGCTCGATCTGAAGGCACTCAGGCAGGAGCTCGAGTTTCAGGCAAAGCTGGATCGCTCGATTCCGGCGGAGAATGGCGACGGTCACACCAGTTCGCTGGACGTGGTCCAATCGACGGCGCGTCAACCCCGGCTCGAACCTACCGAAACTCGCAGCGCTATCAACACGATCACCGAATCACTCACAATCGAGATCAAGCGACACAAGCTCGGCGTTGCGGTTGTGCTGGCCATCGTACTGGCCATCGCCGGCGCGGGCGCGGTTGGGATTTACAAACTACTGAATCGCCCAGCGCCGGTCGTCGCGTTTCAGAACATTCATCTATCGCGCCTGACCAATTCGGGCGACGTGATCGATGCCACGATTTCTCCCGATGGCAAGATGGTCGTTTACGTGCGCAGCGATCGAAACCAGCAAAGCCTGTGGGTGCGGCAGGTCAGCACTGCGAACGACAAGGAGATCGTTCCGCAAAGTGCCGTCGGTTTCTTCGGCATCACGTTCTCTCCTGACGGTAACGATATCTACTACGCGATCAAGGCCCGACTCGATGCCGGCACGCTCTATCGCGTACCGGCGCTCGGCGGTCCATCGATAAAGGTGCTCGAGAAGATCGACGCTCCGATCAGCTTTGCGCCCGACGGAAAGCGGTTCGTGCTAATGCGCGGGAATT
>DASTOZ010000619.1:0-4327 GCA_035762365.1 Pyrinomonadaceae bacterium
CGCCGTCGAGCACGGTGAAGACTTCACCAAACTCGTTAGTCGGAGCGACAGTCACGAGCGTGTCGGCATGCATGCGCATTCCTTCGAAGCGCTCGAGCTGATCGGGAGTGCCGGCCGGGTCGAGAATCGTAGTCGTAAACGCGATCACCGAGGGCAACGGATTGCCGCTCAAGGAAATCGAGACGTTGCTGTTGGAGCTCGAGATCTGCGTCAGATTAAAGAACTCCGTCGCCGTACCCTTGACCGTCACCAGGTCGCCAACCGCGGCTGCCGGCGTGCCACCAGTGAAAACGAAGATGCCTTCTGACGTGTTTGGATCGAGGTCCACACTCGCATCAGGCTCCTGCATGAAGAAGCCATTTGACTTGCGACCGGTAACGATGCCGGAGCTGATCACGCTGAGCCCGTTGAACGGCGTAATCGCGCCGTTGCCCTGGATCTCATGAATCTTCGCAACAACAGCCGGCGGCGGACAGTTGTTTGCGCCGTCGGGCGTCGGCGTGCGAGCGACGTACGTCGTCGTGTTGCGCGCACCGCCATCGCCATTCGGACAACGTCCAATCGAGTCGACGTCTGACGCCGTGCCGCTTGATTCGTCAACCTGCGGCTGACCGGCATTCAACAGGACCAGCAGACCAGGATCGTCTGCGTCGTTGGTGTCGTAGACCACCGCGTCGCGCAGGTTCGTGAGCGTGACTGCGGCGCCGGTCGGGAAGTCTGTCGCATTGGCAGCGTAGACCGCGACTGCGTCTTCGCCGTTTTGCAGCGTGTTGCTCGGGAACGTCACGTCAACTCCTGCAACGCCAGTGTTGCCCAACGTGAAGTATCCCTGGGCGTTGGTGCTGAACCCGTCGAGGTCTATCGCGCGATAAGACGTGTCAGTCGCGCCGTTATAGAAGACGACGACGAGACCGGTGAGCGACGTATTGCCGACGCCGCCATCGTAGAGTTCGACGAACTCGGCGACATCGGTGCCGGGCGTGTCGGAGTCGAGCTCGTTGATGATGATGTTGTTCGCGACGGGAGCGGCCGCGGTGGTGAACGAGAAGACGAAGTTCGCCGCCATCTGGTCGGGCGGATCGTTCACGTCCTGATCCGTGATCTGCGTCGCGTTCACTGTCACGGAGCAGACAGTGGCGAAGGGAAGATCGACGTTCGGATCGAGTGTGTACGTAACGCTCGGCGAAGCATTCTGTGTGAAAGCGATCGGCGTTCCGTTGGGACACTGAATCGAGAACGCGCTGGCGGTCGCATTTACGCTCTCGCTGAACGTGATGCTGATATTCGAATCAACCGCCACGTTCAGGGCGCCGTTTGCGGGAACTGTGTTCTGGACCGTTGGCGCCGCGTCGGCTGCGCCGAAGGTTTGTCCGGTGTTGACGGCGCCGAAAGTGGCGGCGACCGTCGCACCGGCCCACGTGAAGTCTTCATAAAACTGACCCGTTCCCGTGAGTCTTAGCGAGCGTCCGATCGGTTCGGTCCCATTCTCCGCGACGCCGATGTCAACGCTCGTCATTCCATTTGCTGGACCATCAGTCGCGGCAAACGTTCCCTCGTAACTCAGGAATTGGACCACGGTCGTGCCGTTGACCAGCGCGATTCCATCTGGCGAACCATTCTGGATCCCGTTGACGGGATAAGTGAAATGCAGCGTGCCGAAGCCGGCTTGTTGGTTTGGGATAGTTCCCGACAACGCTTTCGTGTCGTAGGCAGCTCCACCTGCGCCGTTGTAAAGCACCAGGCTCCAGCCGGCGAGATTGGTCCCGGCTGGACCAGCAATCTCAATCGCTTCGCCTGCGTCGGTGCCGGTGTTGTCGTAGTGAATCTCGTTGATGAACACACTGATTGCAGCTTCGGCCGGGCGCGCGAAATACAGTTGCTGAACAACGATCGCGGAAACGAACAGGAGCGTGAATGCAGCGGCGACGACGCGCCATGTCCTCGTCTGGGCGGGAGCATGGTTCGTCGTGCGGCGAGTCCTTCGCGACGCGGGTCGGGTGTTGTGGGTGAACATATGGGTATCCTTCCAAATCCGGGTGCCGGATATTTAATTTGGAGAGGGTTACCGGTAGGGCAGAAGTTACTCCGGCAGGGGCTTATTCATGCTTTTACCAGCGTTCGGAGGGCGGGTCAATAACGAAAAAAGCCGCTATTTGGCGAATGACTTGATTCTGGTCAAGGTGACATTACTTCGGTCACATAGGCAGACGGATCGGTCAGTTCTTGGACCAAAAAGAGGCCCCGGATCCGATGGATCCGTGGCCTCGATTTGCTGGTGAGTTTACCTACTTAACCTGAAACTCCACGGAGTGAAGTACCGGGTCGTTCCCGGCCGTGAAGTACAGCTTGTATGTTCCGGTAGAGAGCCCGGTCGTCTTCAGGTTATAGATGTAGGAGCCATCGCTGAACCTGAAGTTGTTGTCTTCGTTTGCACTTCCTGAAGCGATCACGTCGCCGTCAGCCGACGTCGACACCTGCTGAATGTTAACGGCGTGAAGAACGATATCAGCCGACGACACATTGTTGCCATTTGCGTCGCAGAGCTGAATCTTGATCGGATAAGCAGCTCCACGCTTCACTGCCTTTGTCGGATCGTAAAGGAGACAGATGTTGAACGACACTGACAGTGTCGCCGTGTCGCTGCTCGCTTGCGTGAAATCACCACCACTGAACTCTCCCGTGATGGTCAGCGATTGCGGCGCGGTCCCACCCGGCAGAGTGTAATTCGCCGTTGCGACTCCACCCGAAACATTTCCAACCACCGGCAGACCGACGACGTTGTTGCCCGAGTCTCTGACGGTGAAGGTAACTGTGCCTTCACTGATCAGCGCCGATGGTGCAGTCACGTTCGCGACGTTTGCGTTAAGCACAACAACCTGATCCGTCGCGCTGAAGACCGCTGACGCGTCGGAGACAGTTGTTGCAGTGGTTGCTTTCGGGAACTTGAAGTATCCGACCGGCATGTCGTGATCGGAGTTTCGTTCCGGCCGCGTGGCATCACCCGCGAACAACGCGCCCTCAGGGAAGTCCGAGTTGTTGCGCGCGATGTGATAACGCTGGAGGATCGCACTCGCAGCGGTGTTGATGATGAAGTGATCGATGGCCTGTGGCGTTCCTTCGAAGATGAAGCTGTAACGTTGGTCTGCCGGCAGGGTGTCGGTCAGGTTAGTGAAGTCAGGATTGACGAGATCCGGACTCGCATCCACCACCATCTGATCGTCAGCCGTGGGCGTTCCCTTGATGGTGGCGATGGGATCGGTATAGCCGTCGTTGAATTGATAGGCGTTGTAATCGCCGATCGAAAGCACCGGCGTACCGGGGTTGTCGGTTTGAAGCTCCTGCAGCAGGTTCGCCAGGAACTCGCCCTGCGCTTTGCGTTTCGCACGAACGCGTATGCCTTCAGCCCCAACCACCTCGATATCGATGAACGAACGCAGGTGATTGACGACGACGATGATCTGACGCGGATTCGCGCTCAAAGCATCGACGGTCGCACGCAGCACGAGCGGCGGACGATCGTTGAGCAAGGCCGGAGCGTTGGTGTTCGGATCGGTGAACGTGTTGCAGGTGGCGGCCGTGCCGTCACAACCAGCAAGCTCGATCTGCGTCACGCTGTCGATCTGAATGCGCGAGGTCTTGATCAGGAAACCAACGTCCTGATCGGCGTCGCCGCTGGTTCCGTCCGATTCGATCAGATGCGCTTCGTAGTGAACGCCGGAAATCGCTTCGATCTCGTTGGCCAGAGCTTGCAGGCCGCTGAGTTCGAAGATCTCGATCGTGCCGATGATGTCCGGCAGATGCATCACGTCGCGAATGGCGAGCGCGGCTTTCGCACGCTGCGTTGCGTTATTGGCGAAGTTCTCGATGTTGTAACCGGCAACGGTGAATTCGCCCGCTGCTGGTGTCGGCACCGGAACTGCGCTCATGTTCGGCGACGCGCTCGGCGTTGTTTCCGGCAACACCTTGTAGTCATCGAAAGAAAAGTCGAGTGGACCGGTGATGCCTGACAGCGTCACGTTCGAAGTGACTAACAGTCTCGTCGAACCAAGCAGGCCGTCCGTGTCGACCATGATCCGCTCAGGGTTCTCGTCCCAACGCGGAATGCAGCAGTCGACCATGCCCGAGATCGGGTCCGGCGGAACTGGCAACGAGATCTCGATGCCCGGTTCGCGGATGGGTCGCGCCACGCCGTCGAGCACGGTGAAGACTTCACCAAACTCGTTAGTCGGAGCGACAGTCACGAGCGTGTCGGCATGCATGCGCATTCCTTCGAAGCGCTCGAGCTGATCGGGAGTGCCGGCCGGGTCGAGAATCGTAGTCGTAAACG
>DASTOZ010000620.1:0-5223 GCA_035762365.1 Pyrinomonadaceae bacterium
AGGCCAGTCGGTATCCGCTGTCTCGATCAGCGGCGTCGTCGTAACGGCCGCTGCTGAGAAGCAGAGACAAAGTGCGGCAAGCATGGTTCTTAAGAGCTTCACGTTCTTACTCCTTCGCATGATTGGGATTGCCGATGGGAAAAACCTTGCAGGGCGTTGACAGTTACGAAGAGTCTACTGAAATGTTCCAGCTACATTGGGTTTCGAATGTAATTGCCGTAATAATGCTGACTGAATGAACCACGCGCTACTGAACATCAAATTGGTGAAGCTGGTCGAGTGCTCTCACTGCAAGGCACTGTGCGAATACGAAAAGGAGCGTGTGACATGTTGGGCATGTGCAACGGAAGTGGTTGTCGACGAAACGACCCCTCTTACGCTTGGCGTCAAAAACACCGGCGCAACGTACACACCGTACACATCTTTCATTAAGTGCCCCAACTGCCGGAAGCTGCTGAAACTGGGAACAACAACTTGCCCGGACTGTCGGGAAGAGTTGACCGAGGAATACGCCTTCGCGAGCTCGTATCTCGAACTGCTGAAAACGATCGCCTGCGACAATGCGCGGACAATCCTTAGCGCAAATACTCCGATGACGATAATGGTGCTGGCGATCTCGGTAGGTATCTACGGATTTAGCATTGCGACGCAGGAAGTCGGTCTTGCTTATCTCGTTCCGTTCCAGTCAGTAGTGCCATTGGTAATGAGTGTGCTCTGGTTCTACCGATTCGGGCGTATTCCCGATGACGATGCAGAATACCTGGAGGCGAAACATGGCGTGGGACGAGCGTTGATGTATTGGGCCTTGATCTTTGCGGCGCAGGTTTTTGTTCTTTTCCTTTTGATCTTTCCTCACTGACCCACGTTCATAAGTCGAGTGGCATGATCGGTGCTGCACTAGTTTCCCGTGCAACTGAACTTTCTTGATGACGGAAAACGGGTGGACAAGTCCGCGATGCCGGAGGGGTTGCGATATCAGCCGGCGCTGATTAGCAGTCGCGATGAGGCGGCGCTAGTCCAACGCGTGCGCTCGCTGCCATTTCGTGAGTTCGAGTTTCATGGCTATTTGGGAAAGCGGCGCGTCGTTTCGTTTGGCTGGAAATACGACTTCTCCTCGCAGCGACTCGAGAAAGCGCCGGACATTCCGGATTACTTACTCCCGCTGCGTGCGTTAGCCGCGCTGTTTGCGAACCTCGACGCGGAGGCGTTTGAACAGGTGCTGGTGATTGAGTATGTGGACGGCGCGGGCATCGGATGGCACCGTGATAAAGCGGTGTTTGGGCAAGTGGTCGGCGTGTCGCTACTCGCGCCGTGCACGTTGCGGTTCAGACGCAAGGTTGGCGGAAGCTGGGAACGAGCGAACCTGCGTGCCGAACCGCGTTCGGCGTATCACCTGAATGGTCCAGCGCGATCCGAGTGGGAACACAGCATCGCGCGCGTTGACACGCTTCGCTACTCAATCACCTTCCGCAGCATGCGTGATTTTTAGTTTCCTTTTCCATGTGTCTCCCGCTTGCGAGAAGCCAATGGAAAAAGAATTTTCTATGTTGGCCCAGTAATATCGCCTCGCCGTCAGCAACTTCTCCTTTCGGTAGTCATAACGGAGGAGAAGAAAATGAAGAAACGATTCGCTTTCATACTTGCCGTACCAGCGCTGTTTTTCGTGGTGGGTTTTCAGGGTTCATGCCGTTCGCAGTGTGAAGAGCTGCGCAACGAACTAATCAAGCACTGCCGGGCCGACCTCGGCGCCAACGCGGAACTCTGCCGCGAGGATCAGAAGCGTTTTCAGGAAGCCTGCCGCGACGTAGAGCTCGACTCTAATTAATTGTCTGCTCGCGTTTGCCAACCAGGCGCTTGAAAAAACGGGCGATGATGGCCCACATCGCGCGGAGGCCGACGGAGGTCGCACTGATGGGCTTGGTTTCCGGAACGGCGGATCTCGTCGCAGGCTCGGGAGTGCTTGCGGCGACGGCGCTGCTCGTCGCGCCCGCATCCGCCGACGCGGTCGGTTCGGAGTTTGTTGAGGGGCTCTCAGGGTGAGAGGGTTCCTCAACTTCCAACCGGCCTTTCACGCACGTCGCAAACTGCCGAAACATCTGACGCGAGACTTCTTCGATCATGCCACGGCCGAATTGCACGATGCGGCCGACCAGGTTGATATCTGCATCGACTGAAACTGCCGAGCTGCCGCCTTCGAGCGCCGTGACAGTACTGACCATCGTCACTTTCGTCGATCCCGATCCACCAACCTCCCGCGCCTCGCCGACCATTCGCGCCATGTGCGTCTCGTCATTCTTTTCAGTGAAGCTGCCCTTACCCTTGTAAGACATCGATAGTGGCCCAACTTTGACCTTGATCTGCCCCACAAACGTGCCGTCGTCGTTCGTCTCGAGCAGCTCCGCGCCCGGCAGACACTGAACCACACTCGCCGGATCGATCAAATACTTCCAAACACGCTCAACCGGTGCTTGCACTTCAAACCGTTCTGAAATCTTGAATGCCATTGCGCTCCTCCATCAGCAAAGACGGCGTATGGTCCATATTGACGTTTGCGACGACCGCCTCGTATTATCAGGCCCTTCCCGTTTGAACGCCCTAAATTTCTGATTCCGATGTAGGAAGGTGAAGACCCATGATACCTCGGAGCTTCGAATACTTCTCTCCCCGCACGCTGGACGAGGCGATCGGCCTGCTGCAAAAGCTGGGTCCGGACGCAAAATTACTTTCCGGCGGACAAAGTCTCATTCCGATGATGAAGTTGCGCATCGTTTCTCCGCAACACATCGTCGACATCAATCGCATTCCCGGTCTCGATTACATAACCGAGAGCGACGGCCACTTAAAAATCGGCGCGCTCGCCCGCGAGCACCAACTCGAAACTTCGGACGTCATCGCTACAAAACTGCCGATACTCGCGGACACAGCGAAGTTCATCGCGGATCCACTGGTGCGCAGTCAGGCGACCGTCTGCGGCAATCTCGCGCATGGCGATCCCGCAAACGATCATCCCGCGACAATGCTCGCACTCGGCGCGAAAGTCGTCGCCACCGGACCCAATGGTCAGCGCGAAATCGCCGTCGCTGATTTCTTCCCGGGACTGTTCACGACGGCGCTTGAACCTGAAGAGATACTGACCGAGATCCGCGTCCCTCTGCCACCGGCAAACAGCGGCGGCGCGTATTTGAAGCTCGAACGAAAAGTCGGCGACTTCGCGACCGCCGGCGTCGCAGCGCAGATCACACTCGACGACGCAGGCAATTGCAAACAAGCAGGCATCGGTCTGACAAACGTCGGCATGACCCCGATCAAAGCTACGAAGACTGAAGCGTTTCTCACGGGCAAGACGTTGGACGAAGCGACGATCAATCAAGCCGCTGAAATTGCCGCCTCCGAGTCTGAACCAATGGACGACATTCGCGGCTCGGCCGATTACAAACGCGATCTGGTTCGCGTTCTCACTGCCCGCGCGTTGACGCGAGCGCTCGCACGCGCGAAAGGAGGCGCTTAAGCGATGGACAAAGTCGCGATCAACGTAAACGTCAACGGAGTCGAACGCGCCGCTGAAGTGGAACCGCGCATGCTCCTGGTCCACTTCTTACGCGAAACGCTGCGTCTCACCGGAACGCACATCGGTTGCGACACGAGTCACTGCGGCGCCTGCACCGTCGTGATGGACGGTCGCGCCATCAAGTCGTGCACCGCGTTCGCCGTGCAGGCTGATGGCCGAAGCGTGATGACTGTCGAAGGTCTCGAACAGGACGGCAAACTGCACCCGCTTCAAGACGGCTTCTACCAGGAGCACGGTCTGCAATGCGGTTACTGCACGCCGGGTATGTTGATGACCGGCGTCGCTTTCCTCGGCGAGAACAAGAACCCGACCGACGACGAGATCCGCCACGCGATCTCCGGCAACCTGTGCCGCTGCACCGGCTACGTCAACATCGTCAAGGCATACCAGTACGCCGCGCAGAAAATGCGCGAAAATGGAGGTGCATAACTCATGGCGCCAAAAACATCTCCTGAAATCGGTGGCATGGGCCACTCAGTGAAACGACGCGAAGATCCGCGTTTTCTCCGCGGACAGGGAAACTACGTCGACGACGTCGTGCTGCCAGACATGCTTTATCTCGACATCGTCCGCAGCCCTTACGCGCACGCGAAGATCATCAACATCGACTCATCGAAGGCGCTGGCGATCCCGGGCGTGCTTGCGGTGATCACCGGCAAGGATCTCGAAAAGTACAACCTGCACTGGATGCCGACGTTGATGTCGGACACGCAGATGGTCCTGCCGGTCGATAAAGTCATGTACCAGGCGCAGGAAGTCGCTGCGGTCCTGGCAACCGATCGCTACATCGCGGCGGACGGCGTCGACGCGGTCGAGATTGATTACGATCCGTTGCCCGTTGTCGTCGATCCGAAGAAGGCGTTGGAGCCCGATGCGCCGGTGTTGCGCACCGACAAGCCTGACAAGAAAGACAATCACATCTGGCATTGGGAGTGGGGCAATCGCGAAGAGACTGAAAAGCTTTTCAACGAAGCTGAAGTCACGGTCAAAGAAGACATTTACATTCCGCGCATCCATGTTTCGTCAATCGAGACGTGCGGTTGTGTGGCCCACTTCGACAAGGTGCGAGGCAAGCTGACCGTCTGGATGACGACCCAGGCGCCGCACGCGATCCGCACTGTGTTCGCGTTGGTCGCCGGACACGTCGGACTATCGGAAGAAAAGATCCAGATCATCTCGCCTGACATCGGCGGCGGTTTTGGCGGCAAGGTTCCCGTGTATCCCGGTTACGTGATCGCCGTTGCGGCGTCGGTGTTGACGGGCAAGCCGGTGAAGTGGATCGAAGATCGCATGGAGAACCTCCAGGCCGACTCGTTCGCGCGCGACTACCACATCACAGCCGAACTCGCGGGCAAGAAAGACGGCAAACTAACAGCCCTGCGCATCAAGACGATCGCCGATCACGGTTACACCGACGCCGCGGCGAACCCGTCGAAGTTTCCTGCCGGACTGTTTCACGTCTGCACCGGTTCGTACGATTTGAAAGCCGCGCACGTGGAAGTTGACGGCGTTTACACGAACAAGCCGCCCGGCGGCATCGCCTATCGCTGTTCGTTCCGCGTAACGGAAGCGGTGCACACGATCGAGCGCATGGCCGACGTGATGGCCCATCAGCTCGGCATGGACGCCGCGGAGTTTCGTTTGAAGTACTTCAT
>DASTOZ010000621.1:0-7609 GCA_035762365.1 Pyrinomonadaceae bacterium
ACGGCCAACTGTTGATTCGTTTTTCTTCGAACGGAGGAACGCCGCTCCATAACGAGTAAACTGTACAGACCGGGAATCATCAGTACGGTCTGACAGTTCTGTGTCAGTCCAGTGACTGTAAGAGTCAACCGATCGTTCTCTTTGGCGGGGAGATGCAGCCAGCCCGTACCTTGCAGATTCACAGGCTGAGAATTGCGCCATAGCCGCATGCGCTTGATTCCGTCTCCGGCAACATACGCGAAAAGATAACTGGCGATGAAGATCGCGACGGCCGCAGTGACTGGCCCAGTCAGTCGGGGCAGTACGACACGCGAGCTTTCGCGCGCGATGTAATTCAAACCATCGCCGAGCAGAACGCCGGCAGCGGTCATTGGCAACAGCGCTGCCCATGCGACTTGTTCGCCCGCCATCGGGAAGAGCTGCAGGCTAAAAAGCGCGGACAACAAAGCGAGTAAGAGCCGGTTCGAATACGCTCGTCCGGACAACGATGGCACATCCACGACGAGTAGCCATAAAAACAATAGCGATCCAGGCAAAGCGAGCCGGTAGTTGTAGAAGAATGCGCACAACAACCCCGCGCCTGCCGTCGCTTTCAATAATCCAAGCCACGCAGGTCGCGCCTCTAGTTGTGGACGCCACCGGAACACCGCAACCGCCGCAGCCAAGCCGATTACAGAAATCGGGATCGAACCCCTTCGCGCCGCATCGCTGTATGGACCATGATAGTTCCTCGCCAGCAGCGCCGGCATTGTGACGTAGGCATTGTAGAGAGCTCGTGTTGTAGTTCCTCCGGCGAGCGTCGCGCCCAAGACGATGCACACGCATACCACGACACCGGCAATTAGCCACTTCAGACCTGTGAGCGAAGATTCTCGTTCGACACGCGGCGAGATCGCGATACCGATCGTCGTCGCAAGCGATGCCAGGTAGACGATCGGAAAGAATTTTTCGGCAGTCGTTGGACTCAGGAAGAACAGCGCGATACCGACTGCGCCGGCCGCGACAATCAGCATTGTCGGAACCACACTGCGCGGCCATCCCCGCACGTCAAAGCTCAGTGCCAGTGCGAACCCGATGAACACGAGTACGCCGATATTCACTTTAAACAGCAGGATCGCGGCGATGATAACTCCAGCCCAGAATGTGCGATGGCCCTTAACAGTCTGCGATCCTGATTGAAGCCCAAGCCACAACAGCACTGCAACCGCCAAAACGATCCACACTTGCGGATGACCCACTGACTTCGCGAGACCGACGAGATGAATGCCGACAATCAGGAGCGTCGCTATCGCTGGAGTGAACCGGCGTGTCCAACGCCACACAAGGCCGCCGAGTAGTGCGGCAATTGCGACCCAGATCGGCAACAGTATCCAGCGAAACGTATCGTGAGTGACATTGGTGGGATTGAAGCGCGCGACCAACGCCGCCGTGAAAAACGTCAGTGGACCATAGATCGCAAACACCTGGTCATACAAAACGCGGCCTGAGAGAAAATCGCGATAGGCCTGGAGGAAATACCCTTCATCGTCCCAGACCACGAAAGTTGTAAACAGGTTCGCGAACGCGAAGACCCCAACGATCCCGATCGCAGCCACGGAGACCGCGCCACGCCAGATCCGGACATATCGAGCGCTGAGGCTCCGCTCTTTCCAATGCATCATTGGTTTCGTCGAGCGGATATTCTACGGTCAATGATTTCAGTCCGCCACTAACCCGGGTTCGTGACAGAACCCATAAAGAGCACGACACCGCTGACCCTGTCGCGAATAGCGAAGAAGAATGGACGATCGACCTTCATCGAGAATGGCGGAGGCGGCGCCGATGTGAGCGCCATTCCAACGGACGTAGCCGCCGCAGCAACCGTGCCCTCTTCGTTCACTTCGCACCAACTCTTGTGCTTGACCTCGGTGATGTAGAGTCTGTTCCCGGGGGTCACTGGCGCAATCTGAGAAAAGTTTGCACGTCCTCCGTCGAACGCTTCAGCCATTCCCAATGCCGTCAGCGCGTCGTTCAGGGTCGCTTCCCACTCGACCTTAAACCGCGGCAACTTTATCTCACCTGGACCGAAGCCGAAACTGTTCATCCAGCGGTCCCAGTTCTCAGGTGTAAGGTCTTGCTCGAACCGGTCAAGGCTTGTCTGCTCGTCAGGCAGGAAAATGTACATGTTCACGTCGCCCTTCCCGTACGGCAGCGCGACCGATTGAAAATTGTCGCCCTTGTAGTAGAGATAGCTGCCGGATTGCGACATCATCGGGAGCTGCTTTTGCTCGCCGCCCGCAAGGCGAAACGCGTCAGGCTTGGTGTTCTCTTTCTTGAACTCAACGCTCCATTGACCTTTGAAGTAAATGGCGTTGATTAGAAACAGAACCTCCCCGTCGCGAATCTGATCGACGATCTTCTCGATCTTGCCGCCCGTGTTTTTCTTCACCCATGAGTTGATCGTGTCGGTTGCTGCGGGACTGCCAAAATCCAGGTTCGTTACTTCAGCGCCGTAGTGCTGTTTGTTGCGTTCGATGAAGGCCGGCTTCATCGTGAACCCGTTTCGCGCCCACAGAGAATTGGCGATTGTGAGTTGCACTTTGGGATCGTTTGGAGTCAGCGCGGATTTTAGGTCGCCAAACGCGCGGTTTACTTCGTCGAGGCTCATCCCGTCGACCTCGAGAGTCTTAGCCATCGCCTCGCGAGTCGTTCCGTCCGCACCGTTGTAAGTCATAGCGAGAGCCAGCATCACGCTGGCAGGGGAAACGAACGTGTTCTGGCTGCGTGGTTCCCGGATCTGTTTGTAGAGCTTGAAAGAGAACCTCGTGGTCGCCGCAGTCAATCGACTGTCAACCGGCTTTTGTAAACCTTTGCTCTCCGACCGCGACCGGGTTACGGCGAGACCTGCGCACAGGATTAACGCTATAACACTCGCCAGAAAAGCTTTCATGATCTTAGTTCCTTTCCGCACTTTTGGAGGATTCAGATAGAGAACGCGACCGCCGTGTGCCGCTTGCAAAAAGATCGGTTTGAGCGTCGCAGCAAGATCGTTGGAATAGCTTAACGAGAGCGCCGCACAACTTGTCGCATTCCCGTACACCTCTCATTTCGTTTTGTTCTGTTCTGTCTGGAAATCGATATCAGGAATCCCGGGAAACGAATTGCACGCCTCTTGTATGTAACGGGTTGTTCCCCGATGAACCACCATGAAGAAGATTGTGGAAATTGCCCTCGGCATTGTTACCAGTGTTGGCGGGTTCCTCGAAATCGGATCGATTACAACCGCCGCGCAAGCCGGCGCTGACTTCTCCCTCCAACTCATCTGGGCCATCGTTCTCGGCGGTCTCTGCATAATTTTTCTGGTCGAACAAGCAGGCCGGTTCGCCGCCGTTAGTGGACGAACAATCCCCGACGCAATTCGCGAACGCTTCGGCTTCAAATATTTCAGTGTTCTTTATCTGACGCTGGTGGTCGTCAGTCTACTCGTCCTCGCGGCGGAGATCGGCGGTGTTTGCATTGCGCTCGAACTCGCCACCGGCATCGGTTTGCAGTGGTGGGCGTTGCCGGCAACGTTCGTGATCTGGCTCGTGATTTGGAAAGGCACGTTTGGGGTGATCGAAAAAGGCGTGTCGATGCTCGGTCTGGTGACCGTGTGCTTCATCGTTGGGGCCCTCATGATTCATCCGCCGTGGGATCAGGTTCTACGTGGTGCGGTTCCGTCTTTGCCGCAGCACGATTCCGCCCACTACTGGTTCATTGCGGTTTCGATCCTCGGCGCGTCGATTTCTCCCTACCTGTTTTTCTTCTACTCGTCGGGCGCAATCGAAGATGAATGGCGTGAAACCCACGTCGGGATCAATCGCGTGATCGCGACGAGTGGAATGAGTTTCGGATCGCTGATCTCGATCGCGGTCTTAATCCTCGCCGCGATGATCTTTGCGCCGCAAGGGATAAAGATCGAGCACTATTCACAGTTGCCGCAACTCCTCGTTCCGGTGTTTGGACACAAAGGATTCTGGCTGCTCGTCGCTTCGCTGGGCATCGCTTGCATGGGAGCCGCGATGGAGATCACGCTGCAGATCGCTTATCTGACGGCGCAGGGTTTTGGTTGGAACTGGAGTGAGAACCAACGACCGCTCGACGAAGCTCGCTTCAGTTTTGTCTACACCATTGTGTTGTTACTCGCCGCGCTGATCGTTCTCACTGGAATCGATCCGTTGAGCGTCACGATCTTTTCCATGGTCCTGACGGCCGCGACTCTCCCCGTAGCGATTGTGCCGTTTCTGTTTTTGATGAACGACGGCCGTTACGTGCGCTCGTATCGCAACGGCTGGCTCTCGAATGCGGTGGTGATTCTGATCATCGGTCTCGCGTTTGTGCTGGCCATGGTGTCCATTCCGTTGCAGATCTTCGGAGGGAGTTGATGGATCTATTCAGGGATTGTCTCGACAAGGAACTGGAGGATCGTAATCACCGGCGCATGGGCCGAGTGGACGGGCTGATCCTTGAAGTCGAGGACGGCCGCCCGCCACGCGTCGCTTACGTCGAGGTCGGCGTCAAGACGTTGCTGGATCGATTGAGCCGTCGTCTGGGCAGTGCTGCCGCACGCCAACTGAAGAAATTTGGTATCGACACGGAGCCGTATCGTATACCGTGGGGCAAACTTCATTTCGGTTTGAATGTCGTGCATGCCGACGTCGAGGCTGAGAAGACACCGGCACTCGAGTGGGAGCTTTGGCTGCGCAAGAAAGTTATTGGACGCATTCCGGGGGCGTAGATGAAACGACTCGTGCACGCGGAGCTGTTGTTGGGGAAGAAGGTGCTTGCGCTGAACGGCCAGTCAATCGGCCGTTTGGAAGAGATTTGGGCGAAGATGGATCGAGGGCAGTTTTTCGTTTCAGAGTTTCTCGTTGGCAGTTATGCGGTGCTGGAGCGTCTGGCAGCCTGGACTATCGGCCGCGCAGTATTGCGAGTGTTGGGAGCGAAGCGAGATGAGGGTTATCGGATACGTTGGGACCAGTTGGATCTTTCCGATCCGGAACGTCCGCGCTTGCGTTGCAGCGTTGACGAGTTGATGCCGCTGAAGGACGCGCAATTCCCGGCGTGAGGACTTCTGACGTTTTTATGAAAGAGCTGGTTCAGCGAAAATTCAGCGCCGCCTAAATACTTCCACTCCTGCCTCGCATTAATCTCCTCACATGATTTACCAACCCACACCTCGCTCTTAGTCACAAAAGGAGTAGATTCATGAGCAAACCAGCTACCACCATCGACCTCGCAGCTTTCAAAAAACAACTAGCCGACTCGCTGGAACGCAGCGCCAAATCGGCCGGACAAACGATCGTCAAGGAATCATTTACCTGTGAGATTGCCCCGAACTTACAGGTTATGACCGCCGCCATTCAACGAGAAGAGTTGCCGACCGAGAAAGAGATCACGACGGGCGTCGACCTGTTTTACGCATATGTTTCGATCGACGGACAACGCGCATTGCCGGCGGGTCATTACCGTATCCGCCTCGCGCTCCCGGGTTACGAGAAGAAGGGAGAGGTCAAAGTCTCGTTCGTCGACGCGAAAGGGAAGATCGTTCACACGATCACCGGTCAAGGCGCCCCGAGCCGGTTGAAGCCGCGCACCGAGGACGCTGTCATCAGAACTATCACAGTTTCGGTGAGCGTCTGTGGCCGCAAGAAATGCTTCAATGTGAACCGTAACGGTTTTCTCGATTGGACCTGGGGCTGTTCGGACCGAGACGGAAACGTGGTCGCCTGTTAATCGTGGGCCGTAGTTTTGTTGAATCCGTGTTCCCGCTGAACTTGCGCGATTCTGCGTTTCACGGGACCACGGATTCTCGCTTAATCAACCGGGGCGCCGCTTCTGAGTATGTGCTCGATCCGTCGATCGGGTATGAGCCATAGCAGCGCGACGATTACGTACAGCGCCAGCGAGATCCATTCAAACCAGTACGCCAAAGCAATGGCGAGGGCGTACAGCACCGGCGACATTCTGCCTTTCCAATCGCCGCGGACGGCTTTCTTGAGAATCGACTCAGGGCCCTGCGAGGCGATGATCAGTTGTTGCAGTATCAGATACGCGACGCCAGCCATCAGGAGCACAAAACCGTAGAGTGCTGATGGTGCAGGCGCGAAGTGGTTCTCACCCATCCAACCTGTCGCGAAAGGAATGAGAGACAGCCAGAACAGGAGATGGAGATTGGCCCAGAGGATCCCTCCGGTGACCGTCTGGACCATATGAAGCATGTGATGATGATTGTTCCAGTAGATGCCGAGATAGACGAAGCTCAGAACGTAGCTCAGGAACACGGGGATCAACGGCACCAGAGTTTCGATGCCCGCGCCGTGGGGCACCTTCATCTCCAATACCATGATGGTGATGATGATGGCGAGCACGCCGTCGCTGAACGCCTCGAGCCTGTTCTTCCGCATGGCCCGTGATAATACCCAAGATCCACTGCGACCGAATAGCAGCTACGTTCGGGATGGCGTATGCGCAAGGTCAAACCCTCAACGGTTGACGAAGTAATCTGTCCTAATCTGCCTGGACTCCGGATGAAGGTGGGGAGGAGCGTGCGGTTTACGCGGTAGGATCAGGTTTGTCGGCTTCGTTCTTGCCACTGAGAACGAGGTTCAAACCAACCACGAGTAATCCTGTTCCCATTATCAGTTGAACAACCACGATCGCGCGGACGGACGTACTATTGGGAACGATGTCGCCATAACCAACCGTAGTCTGTGTGACGGTGCTGAAGTATACAAAATCCCAGTACGACCATACCTCCGGGTATTCGTCGGCTAGAGATTCGAAACGCCTTTGCGTTTGTGCGAGATCCTGCTCAAATGCCCCAACAAGGTTAATCGAGAATGGTTTCGCTTCCTCTAACCCCGCAGGACATTGAAGCCCGCCAGGTAGATCAAACGTTTCGATCTCCTGTCCATTGGTCGTTCTTATGATGAGTATCGGGATAGCTTGAGGACCGGCTTCAGGAGTACTGCCGATCATTCGAGCGGTGCACTCATAGTGAAATTGATCGGCGTAGATTTTTATCCTGTAACTCTCCAACCACTTTGGAAACTGCAAGTTTGGTGTTTTCGACTCTGCCAGATAAGTTGATAGATGGCGGAGTTGTTCCACCAGACGTTTTCCATGTTCGATTTCCTGTTGGGTTGACGCCTTCACGATTTGCTGCTGTGCGCGAGCTATATCCTGGTTGAACGCAAACCGCCGCGGGTCGGCGCTATACAAGCCCGCGTAAACGCCAGCAAAGCACGGGATCAGGAGTACATAAACAACGAAGAGAATCAGCAGATAGTTGTTGCGGTTGGTGAGATAGCCTGCCGCACGGGCACGACTCGTTTGCCAGAACCGAACGATCCATGCCGTCGCTAATTGCCACAACTCACTAACAGACTTAGCCATGCGGTACCAACGTGCAATCAACTAACAAAGTCGTGCCCTACTTCACTCGAACACCGAACGGGCGCGTTTGGAGCCGGTGAAGTATCTGAACCAGACGAAGGTGAGCAGAACGGAGATCAGGCATAGATAGGGAATGTACTCAATCTGATCCGCCGCAACATTCGCTGCAGGAAGGTGTTTTTCCCTCAGCTCT
>DASTOZ010000622.1:0-2996 GCA_035762365.1 Pyrinomonadaceae bacterium
GCACGCTCTTCAACGAAACCCTGATTCCGCCTTTGTGACCTTCCGCAATCTTGCGTGCAATCTTGCGACAGATCTTTCCGATCTCGCGTTCGAGCTGTCGTAGTCCGGCTTCCTGCGTGTACTGCTGGATGATGGTTGTCAGCGCGGTTTTCGAGACGTGCAGATCCTTCGCGGTGATGCCGTTCTCTTCCATCTGCTTCGGGATCAGGTGGCGAATGGCAATCTCGCGCTTCTCTTCTTCCGTGTAACCGGCCAGACGAATCACTTCCATGCGATCGCGCAGCGCCGGCTGGATCGTGTCGAGCACGTTTGCCGTCGTCATGAAGATCACGTTCGAGAGATCGAACGTGACGCCGAGGTAGTTGTCGCGGAATGAATTGTTCTGTTCGGGATCGAGCACCTCGAGCAATGCAGACGACGGATCGCCGCGAAAATCTGCGCCGACTTTGTCGATCTCGTCGAGCATGATCAGCGGGTTGTTCGTGCCGGCCTGTTGCACTCCCTGGATGATTCGTCCCGGCATAGCGCCGACGTACGTGCGGCGGTGGCCTCGTATTTCGGCTTCGTCGTGAACGCCGCCGAGGGACAGTCGCACAAACTTTCGATCCAGCGCGCGCGCAATCGAGCGACCGAGCGAAGTTTTACCGACCCCAGGTGGGCCAACGAGACAGAGAATCGGACCTTTCGGCTTCTCTTTCAGTTTGCGCACGGCGAGCGCTTCGAGAATGCGATCTTTCACTTTTTCGAGACCGTAGTGATCTTCATTCAGAACGGTCTCGGCTTTCTTCAGATCGAGGTTGTCGACCGACGAACGCGACCACGGAAGATCGGTCATGATCTCCATCCAATTTCGCAGCGTTGCGGTTTCGGCTGCGTCCGGATGCATGCGTTCGAGTTTCTTGAGTTGACGTAAGGCTTCTTCTTCCGCGGCCTTCGGCATCTTCGCGGCTTCGATCTTCTCTTTGAACTGCGCCGTCTCTTCCGCGAGCTCGTTGCCTTCGCCGAGTTCGCTTTGGATCGCTTTCAGTTGCTGCCGCAGGTAGAACTCGCGCTGTGAACGATCGATGTCCGCGCGTGCCTGCGTGTTGATTTCCTGTTGGACCGTGAGGACTTCGATCTCTTTGTTCAACAGATCGTTGACGCGACGCAGACGCGAGGTCGTATCGGGAATGTCGAGCACCGACTGCGCATCTTCGACTTTCAGTTCCAGATTTGAAGCAGACAGATCCGCCAGACGTCCCGCGTCGTCGAGGTTCGCAATGATCGCCATCACTTCCGGCGAGATGTTCTTGCCGAGGTTGATTGCCTTTTCCATCGACGCGCGCACGTTGCGCACCAATGCTTCGACTTCCAGCGAACGTTCCGGCGGCAGCACTTCCTGCATCACGCTGACGCGTGACCGCAAATACTCACCCGTCGCGTCGACTGACTCGACATGCGCGCGCGCGAGTCCCTGGACCAGGATGCGAATGCGTCCGTCAGGCAATTTCAGCATTCGCATGATCACCGCCGCCGTGCCGACCGAATAGAGGTCTTCGGCAGTCGGATCTTCCTTGTCGAGGTCTTTTTGCGAGGCGAGCAGAATCATCCGATTCTCAGCCAGCGCTTCGTCAACCGCCCGGATTGATTTTTCGCGCGAGACAAACAGCGGGACGATCATGAACGGGTAGATCACGATATCGCGCAATGGCAGCACCGGTAGTTCACTGGGAATCTGTAACTGCTGGTCAGTCTCGCTGGTATCGAGTGCTTCAGTAAACTCTGGTTCTTTTACGATTGCCATGGGTGTGTAGCTTTCTAGTTGCTAAGAAGTAATGCGTGTTTTTCCGACTGCGTCTAAAACTAATCGGCAGCGCCCTCCTCGACAGTGATTACAACCTCGCTTCCGCGGCGGTCTTCAATCTTTGGTAAATGAATGTGAAGCACGCCGTTTTTCAGGTGTGCCGTCGTGTCGCGCACGCTGAAGGTCCAACGCAAGGGAACAATGCGGCCGAACTTGCCATAACTCCGCTCGGAGCAGAGATAGGAGATGATACGGCGACGAGCAGGTCTCCGTTTCTTTTCGCCGTAGATTCGCATCTTGGTGTTGCACAGACCGATCTTGATTTGATCAGCGCTCACGCCCGGAAGCTCGACACGGACGATGATCATCTTTTCAGTCTCGCAAACGTCGACGGGCGGCGCCCAAGCGCCTGACACCAACGGGTTCTCCGCTTCCGTTGCTTCCTGCAAGGCCGCGAAGAGTCGTCCGACACGATCGCGAAGCCGTTGCAACTCGAGCCGTTCAAGTCCTGTTGCGCGAACTGGTTTGATCATGGCTTCACGCCGTCCGTTGACGCCGTCCGTTGACGCCGTCCGTTGACGGGGCGTTATTTCCTCCCTGCTGGTCCTGTTGCCCGTGTGCGAACCAAATGTTTCAGCTCGGTCATGAATTCCGAAACGTCTTCAAATTCGAGATAGACCGAAGCGAAACGAACATATGCGACTTTGTCGAGTTCTTTCAAGCGTCGCATGATCATCTCTCCGATTTTACTCGTCGGACGTTCGCGTTCGGGAGATTCCTGAACATACTTTTCGATTGCATTTACGATGCTGTCGAGTTTTGTCGAGGGCACAGGTCGCTTCTCGCAGGCGCGCAACAATCCGGCCATTACCTTGTTGCGATCGAAAGTCTCGCGCCGTCCATCTTTTTTCACGACCATGTAAGGGATTTCGTCGATGCGTTCGTAGGAGGTAAATCGTCGTTCGCATCGGAGGCACTCGCGCCGGCGGCGAATCGCATCGCCCTCACGTGATTCGCGCGAGTCGACCACTTTATCTTCGAGATAACCGCAGAACGGACATTTCATGTCACTGAACCTCGCCAACTGGGCTCTCAAAATCTTGTTTTGGTGAAACCAATGTTCTTAATCGTGAAATACTCAAATCCCCCCGGATCGCATAATAGACTCCAAACAACACGGCTGGTCCAAAATCCACCAGGTGCAAGATGATCG
>DASTOZ010000623.1:0-4090 GCA_035762365.1 Pyrinomonadaceae bacterium
GCTAAGCGCGAGGAGTTGGAAAAGAAGAACCGCGAGATCGAGGAGAGCAACAAGAAGATTACCGCCGCAAACGAGATCATCGGCCGCACATTCAAGGCCGGTAACGAGGCTCTCGCAGCCGCCAGCGCCGCGTCCAAAGCGTCCAACAGCGAGACGGCCATTCAGAAGTACACTGAAGCGATCGCACAGTTTGACGAGGGCCTTACTGCCGACGCCGAGCAGCCGGCGATTCTGACAAACAAAGCCGTCGCGCTGAAAGGTCGCGGAGTCGAGAGATACAACACCAGCATCCGCTCGAAGACGCTTGACGATGCGGGCAAGACCGCCGCAATCGAAGGCGCCAAAGCTGATTTCAAAGCTGCCGCCGAGGCCTCGACCAAAGCCGTAACCATACTCAAGGCGCAAACAGTCCCAACCGATCCTGCCGAAGTCCAACGCTACAACGGCAACAAGTACGCCGCTGTGCTGACCCAGGCGGAATCGATGCGACTCTTCGTCAGTAAAGTCGACGCCAGCCAGGCGGCCGCGGGAGTCACGGCATACAAGGACTATCTCGCCGTCGAAATGGATCCGGTCAAGAAAACCAGGGCGCAGCTCGATATGGCGCAAATGCTGATGGACTCAGGCGCTGCGGATAAAGCTCTTGTCGAGTACCAGGCAGTCCTGGCTACGGACCCCGGCAACGCTGACGCAAACTTTGGCGCCGGAATCGCGCTCTTTTCGCAGAGCGACAAGGCCAAGTATCAGGAAGCCGCGAACTACCTACAGAAGTTCGTCGACGTCGCGCCTGACAGCCATCCGTTCAAGGACGACGCAAAAGCGATCCTGACCCAGATGAAGGCCGAGAACGTCACGCCTGAAAAGGGACAGAAAGCGCCGCCGAAGAAACCTCGTCCATAACCCGTTCAGACCATCATTGGTCTCCTTGAAATCCGCGCCGTCTGTTGGCTGTTATTGGACCAGCAGGCGGCGCGGGTTTTTGTTAGATTCCCTACCGTTTTCGCTGGAATTCATTTCTTGACACCCTCTCCGTTCAACCAGTACTATGCATGCACAACGGTGTTGTGCGCATCGTTGTTAGGGTAGAGATCGATCATGCCTCGCGCCACTCGGCGCCTCAATCCTTTCAAAGAACCCGTGCGTTAGCGAAGGTCGCTAGGTCAAAAGTCACAAATGTCAGCCAAATTAGGCGAAATTCTCGTCCGCGAAAATCTTATAAGTCCGCAAAACCTGAGAGAGGCCCTCGACTATCAACGCGAGCATGGCGGCCGTCTCGGGTTCAATCTCGTCAAGCTCGGCCTCGTCAGCGACGACATGATCACCGCCGTGCTCTCCAGGCAGTACGGCATCCCCTCAGTCAATCTCGACCTCTTCAACATCGAGCCCGCAGTGCTTCGACTCATTCCCCAGGAAGTCGCGCAAAAACACTGCGTCCTGCCCCTCTCGCGCGTCGGCGCGACTCTCACGCTCGCCATGGTCGATCCCACCAACGTCTTCGCGATGGACGACGTCAAGTTCATGACTGGCTTGAATGTCGAACCCGTTGTCGTTGCCGAAGGCAGTATTCAGTTGGCGATCGCGAAGTACTACGGAAGTTCGCGCGAGATCGAACTGGCGATGGCCGTCGAAGATGTTCCGACCGAATCGCGCAACGGCTCGAATGGCTCCAACGGCGCGATCACGCACGACGATCTTGTTTCGCTCGATAGCCTGAGCTTCGCACCGGGCGACGCCGAAGACGTCGAGGTGCTCGAAGACAACGAAGAGATCGATCTCTCGACGTTGTCGCGCATGAGCGAAGACGCGCCCGTGGTCCGTCTCGTCAACGTGTTGCTGGTCGACTCGCTTCGTCGTGGTGCTTCTGACATTCACGTCGAACCTTACGAGAAAGAGCTGCGCATCCGCTTCCGCATCGACGGCATGCTTTACGACGTGATGCATCCACCCTTGAAGATGCGCGACGCGTTGATCTCGCGCATCAAGATAATGTCCAAGCTCGACATTTCCGAAAAGCGTCTCCCCCAGGACGGCCGCATCAAGATCAAAGTGAAAGTCGACTCGCGTTCGCGCGAGCTCGATTTCCGCGTCTCGACTCTGCCGACGTTGTTTGGCGAGAAAGTGGTTCTTCGTTTGTTGGACAAACAGAACCTGATGCTCGACATGACGAAACTCGGTTTCGAGCCCGAGTCGCTGACAAAGTTCAAACGCAACATCTCGAAGCCGTACGGGATGGTCCTTGTCACTGGACCAACCGGAAGCGGCAAGACAAACACGCTCTACTCTGCGCTGCAATCTTTGAACACGGTCGACACGAACATCATGACCGCCGAAGACCCGGTTGAGTTCAACCTGCACGGCATCAATCAGGTGCAGATGAAAGAGCAGATCGGATTGAACTTCGCTGCCGCGCTCAGATCGTTTCTGCGGCAGGACCCCAACATTGTTCTCGTCGGCGAAATCCGCGACTTCGAAACCGCGGAGATCGCCATCAAGGCCGCACTCACCGGACACCTCGTGCTCTCCACCCTTCACACCAACGATGCTCCCTCAACCATTTCCCGCCTCATGAACATGGGCATCGAACCCTTCCTTGTCGCCACCAGCGTGAACCTCATCCAGGCTCAACGTTTGATTCGTCGCGTTTGTAAGGACTGTAAACAGGAACATCCCCACCCGGTCGAGGCCCTGGTCGAAGTTGGCTTCTCGGCTGACGAAGCCAAATCGCTCAAGACCTTCAAGGGGAAGGGATGCTCAACCTGTAACAATACTGGTTACAAAGGACGCATCGGACTTTACGAAGTGTTGGAAATCACCGACGAGATCCGCGAGTTGATCCTGATCGGCGCTTCCGCACTTGAATTAAGGAAGAAGGCGGTCGACGACGGCATGATCACGTTGCGTGAATCGGGTTTGCACAAGATTCGCGCGGGCGTGACGACGATCGAAGAAGTCGTTCGCGAAACGGTCGCCTAATCGAGGAGAAACCCGAACATGCTAAGAACAATCGCAATATCGCTGGTGCTCGTGCTCTCAGTGGGCGTGATGCTGCCGTTTGCGAATTCCGCGCACGGTCTCAGGCAGAGCACACAGATAACGCAGAAGAAATCGAAGCGCTACCGTTCGCGCGCATGGTGGCGACGATATCGCGCCCGCCTGCGAGCGAAGCGCGAGGCGTTGGAGCTGGCCCGTCGCAACGCGCTGATGGCCATACCGCAGAACATCGCGATGGGCGATCTTTCCGGCGTTGCTGGACCAGCGTCGCCTTCGATGCCGGCGAACGGCAGCACTATGTCGTTCAACGACCTGCCGCCGCTGGGGATGAAAGCGCCGGTCACTATCCAAACGCCTGACGCGGCGGTGGCCCAAACCACGACGCCGTCAGTGCTTCCGACCGCGGCGATCATCAACGTTCCAGCGCCCGTTGCTCAAGCACCGGTCACTCAGGCTCCTGTTGCTCAGACAACCACTGCAACGCCAGCTACACCGGCGACAGCGTCTGCGCACGCCGCGGCGACAGCGACCAGACCACGTGTTGTCAACGCAGCCCGTCCAGTCGTGGCCGCGGAAAGTGCGACTAAACTGCCGGGTCAGATGAACCTTTCAGTCGTGGCGCTCAGCCGTCCGAACCCCATCTTCTTAACTCAGCGCGAACAGAAAAAGATGCTCGCCGGAGTGCCGGTCGCGGATCTCAAGCGGATCGTGATCGACAAAATGGTCAGCAATGGTGGCTGGGTTGTGAACGACTTCATCCGCGAAGTGAATGGCAATCGCGTTTTTGTCGTGACAGCGCGCACTCCGAAGGATGCGCTGACACCCGAAAAGGCGTGGACGTTCTATTTCACGGAAGCGGGTGGCCGCGTTTACGGGCTGACGACCGAATCGCCGGTTGAATATGCCGAACGCATGTCAACCGAAGCGGAGCGTTTCATCGAATCGTTGCGCGCGAAGTCCGAAGGAACCAAGGAATAAGGTCAAGCCGGGTCAATTAAAAATTGCTCCAGGAGAGATCATTCAGATGCGACTGAACGAAACCGTGCCTCAAATTTCACTCTCTGAGCTGCTGAGAAAGCTGTCTGAGCTCGGCGGTTCC
>DASTOZ010000624.1:0-2958 GCA_035762365.1 Pyrinomonadaceae bacterium
TCTGAAAGAAGCCTTCAAAGAACCCATAAACTTTTGGGGGATGGCCGGGTTTGCAGTTGCCGCTGCGTACGTCCAGGACATCACTCCGCTCGTCGCCGCTTTAGCAACCGAGACGCTTTATCTCGCCACCGTGCCTGCGAGCACGATGTACCGGCGCCTCGTCGATCGACGCGAAAAACAGCGGCTTTTGAAATTGCGAGAGCAACAGCGCGAAGCGCAGATCAAATTGTTCGATCCACGCGAACGTGAGGCGGTTGAATACCTGCGCTGGATGAAGAACCAAATCTATTCGAACTACAAGAAGTTCACCGGCACGAAGCAGATTCCCCACAACATTCAGAGCCTGGACCAGCGTTGGGAAGACTTCGTCGATCTCCTCGACGTTTATCGCCGGCGCAAGCATCACCTTCGCGGCATCAATCGTCAGTCAGTGCAGAACCAGTTGACCCAGGCTGAACGCTCCGTGCAGTCGGCGAAGGATGACCGTGAGCGACGCATTCAACAGGCGAACGTCGAGATCCTCAAACGGCGCGTTGCGGCATTCAACGATATCGAGCGATCGGTGAAGTTGGTTGAAGGGCAGTTACAATCGATCGAAAACTTCTTCGGACTGGTGAACGATCAGGTTGTGACGCTACCAACGCCCGAACGCGTTTCGTCGCTGGACTTCGAGCAGCTCAGCGACTCGATTGCGATGACGAAGCAGATGCTCGAGGAAACCTCCGACACCTTTGCCGCGCTCGACAGTCACAACCGCGACATCGGCAACTACGAACTCCTCGTCTCCAACACCGGAACAGGCGGCAAATAGGGGCAAATCCGCCGAAACCCCACTCTGTAGCTGTCGCCAAAAAAATTACCACAAGATATCGTTGACAGCCCGCCGGGAGAGGAGTATATTGCTGCCCGCGTTGCTGGTATGAGGAAGTTAGCCAACCGGAGTATCCGCTAAACACTCTAAGTTAAAGCCTGCGTAGTAATTACGCTTGGCAGACGTGTTTTTGAAACTCGATTTGCTTTCGGGCTCCCCGTAAGAAAGGCAGAGATTGATGAGCGCAGCTATCGGCAAAAAAGTCGGACGTACCCCCGTCGGTACCACCAGTGTGTCTCCGCGAAGAGGTTCACAGGAACTGGGACTTAATGCCAGAAAAGTAGTTAGCAAGCGCTATTCAATGAAGGACTCGAAAGGCCGCGCCATCGAGGAATGGGGCGATATTGTTCGTCGGGTGGTCGGTCACGTTTCCGCCGCGGAAACGGGCGAAAAGAGAGACAAGTTTTTTGCCGCGATGAGCGACGTGATGCTCAAACGCGAGTTCATTCCGAATACGCCGTGTCTCGTCAACGCGGGTAAAGCGAACGGGCAGTTGGCGGCCTGTTTCGTCCTCGAAGTGCCCGATTCACTGTCCGGCATCATGGAACACGCCAAAGCAGCCGCGACGATTCATCAAACCGGCGGCGGCACGGGCATGACGTACGAGTTTCTGCGTCCGCACGGCGCGATGGTCAGCTCCGCAACCGGCGTTGCATCGGGTCCGGTGTCGTTCATGAACATCGTCAACCAGGTGACGGACGTCGTGAAGCAGGGCGGCGTGCGACGTGGCGCCAACATGGGCATGATGCGCGTCACGCATCCCGACGTGCTGCGTTTCATTCACGCGAAAAACGATCAGCACTCGCTCACCAATTTCAATATCTCCGTCAATGTTACCGATAAGTTTTTGAAAGCGGTCGATAACAACGAGTGGTTCCAGCTAGAGTTCAACGGCGAACCGTGGAAAGAACCGATTCACGATCCGGTGCGTGATGGCGACTATGTTGTTTATCGTCGCGCAGATGGATCGACCGTGACGTTCTGCGATCGACAGGCGTTTGTTAACGCGGACCTGTCGGTTTGCTCGATTGAAGAGCCGCCGATGCCGGGTATGGTCTTCGCGCCCGACATTTGGAACCGCATCATTGCCAGTGCGCACAAGTATGCCGAACCGGGTATCGCCTTCATCGACGAAGTGAATCGTCACAATCACATGATGAACTCGATGGGCCCGATCTATTCGTGCAACCCGTGCGGCGAACAGTTTCTGCACTTCTCGAATTCATGCAATCTCGGGTCGATCGATCTTGCGAAGTTTTACGATCCGGAGAAGCGAATTGACTGGGACCGGCTGCGCGAAGTCACGCACCTGTGCACGCGTTTTCTCGACAACGTGATCGACACGTGCGCCTGGCCGCTGCCCGAAATCAACGACGTGGTCCATCGCACGCGTCCCGTCGGTCTTGGCATCATGGGCTTCGCGGATCTCTGTTTGAATCTGAGCATCACCTACGGTTCGCCCGCCTCGATCGATCTGATGGACGAAGTGATGGGCTTTGTGCGTCGCGAATCGTGGATGGAGAGCAACCGGCTGGGCGCGGAGAAAGGTGCGTTTCCGGAGTTTGAGCCGAACCGCGAAGCGTACACGGATTTTCTGTACAACCAGATCGGCATTCCGAAAGACATTCCGCTGACGCCGCGCAACTATGAAGTGACCACGATCGCGCCGACGGGAACTATTTCGCTCGTCGCGGAAACGTCGTCAGGTATCGAGCCGAACTTCTCGTGGGCCTATGTGCGGAAAGACACGCTGGGCACTCGCACGTACGTGCATACTCTCGCCGCGCAGGCGCTCGGAATTGACGTGGACCAGTGCGATCAGGAATCGATAGATGCGGCTGCCGCTTACGTCGTGGAACACGAGCGTGAGTTGCCGCCGCATTTTATCTCGGCGATGAACATAAGCGCTGAGCAGCACGTTCATGTGCTCGCGGCTGCTCAGCGCAACGTCGATAATAGTGTGTCGAAGACGTGCAACGGCGCGGTTAACGACACGGTTGAATCGGTCGACGCGTTGTATCGCCTTGGTCGGCAGCTTGGTTGCAAGGCTGTGAGTTACTATCGTGATGGATCGCGCGACAATCAGG
>DASTOZ010000625.1:0-5747 GCA_035762365.1 Pyrinomonadaceae bacterium
ATTCTAAAAAACTTTCTTTTTACATGGCTTTCACGCATGCGGGAGATCAGGAAGCAGGGGCGCCTTCTTTAACGCCGCTGAATTCGTAAGTGACGTGCAGCTTCAGCGCGCCTTCCGAGATCTCGGCGCGGACGTCTTTCGCGCGCGCCTTGACCACGCCGTTGCTTCCTTTCACCGGAATGCTCAACGACAACTGCTGCTCGCTGACCACCACCAACGGATTCACGCGTTGATTGATCGCGCCCTGCACAAAACTCGTGAGGAACGTGTTCGCGATCGGATTCACACCTTCGAGATTCACACCTTGAACGTCGACGTAACCGTAAACAGTCTGCTTCGCCTGATCGAACGACAACTTGATCGCGCTCTGCGCCCAACCTTTGAACTGCATGCACTGGCCCGCGATGTTGTAGCTCCCGCTAAACGCCATCGGCGCCATCACCTGGTTGTCATGAAACTGAACGCCCGTCTTCACCCCACTGCCTTCGGCGAGCAACGTGATCGAGTTGCTACACCCGCCTTGAAACAAAGCGGGTGTAACCTGCTCGACTGATTCTCCATTGCGACCCAGGTGAAACGTTGGTGTTCCGAGTCCGGTAAACGTTGTCGCCAGCACCGCATCGACGAAGTTCTGTTCGAGACCAAGAACGACGGTTCCCGGAGGACTGGCGCCCTGGTCCGGCGGACGAACCGTAGTGCCGAGTACTGACTTCGCACGTGGCGCGCCCATGAAATACATCGCGGCGCCACCGCCCAACAGTATTCCCAGGATCAGAATGAGAACGTATCGCATAGAGGGCTCCTTAAGTTATTGCGGCGGCACCGCTGCTGCCGGTGAACCGGCCGGCGTTGCGGTCGGCGACGGTGGCGGTGGCGCCGTGTTCATGTTCGTCAGCAACGTTCTCAGCACTGCCGCGACGGTGTTTGTGATTGCGTCCACTTGCGCTCGCACCTGTTGTTCCGAAACTTTGCTGTAACCAGTCGGCACCTGAAACAGCGTCGGATCGACGTTCGTCGTGATGTCGCGCATTTCGGCGACAATCTTAGCGCCTTTCACGCCCTGAACATTACCACTCGCTTCACTGAAAAGCTCGGCGCGCAGCGGCAGTCCGGTTTGTTTGTCGACGTAGACGAACGATTCCGTATGAACCTCGCCCGCGGAAGTCTTCGTGTTCTCGGTACGCGCGTAACGATACTTCTGCGCCGTTCGGCCGTTAACCGTTTCCTCCCCGACCGGTTGAATACCCTGGAGCCTGTCCAGGTAACCGACGAGCTGACCGGGCGTCATTAGTTTGTGCAGTTGAAATCCGGTCGCCGCGGGCGTCAGCTCCGCATACTGTTTCCGCGCCGGCAGAATCGCGTAGTGCGAGCCTGCATGGTCCACGTAAACGAGATCCGATCCATCCGGCAGCTTGAACGAGACGCGGCGGTCCTCGCCGTTGCGAGCGACTTCAGCGGACAACGGCGGAATGCCGACGGTATTCTCACCGCCTTCAGTTTGCGCAGTGAAGACGAGCGTGCCGCGATACGTGTCAGGCTCGCGTGCTGCGAGCGTCGACGGCGCCGCTGCGTTGGCGTTGGCGTTCGTGTTCGTGTTGGCGACGGTGCTGGTGTTGGTGTTGATATTGGTGTTTATGTTTGCGTTTGCTTCCGGACCCCGAGAACATCCGCTCATTACGAAAACAATAGTGGAAATAGCCAGGACGAGAATAAGGACCGGCGGCCTGACGTCGGTATTTTTCATGTTTACACTCTCCGCGGGAATCGCGCTTGTGCAGCGATGTTAATTACTCGGGGGTGAACAGGGAAGGACCATAGGATAGCACGAGCGCGAAGGAAGGCAGAAGCACGGTTGCAAATCCGTGTTATTTTGAACTCGAAGCAACTTCTCCGAAATAAATCAGGAGGCCCATCTCGATGAAACAGCTTGTGCTCGTGTTGTGTATCGGCTTTGCGTTATCGCTTTGTAATCTGTCGGAACGACTTCATAAAGGCGGTTCAGGCACTAACTCTTCCGGTTCGGGCTCGGTGAGCGACAATGGAGCGAGTCCGGAGCATGCGCAACCGACGGCGGCGCAAACGGCTGCGCTTAATGGCGGTAAGGAAGCGAAGTGGGACAGGCAAGGGATGTCGTTTACGGTGCCGCCGAATTGGACCGAGGGGCAGAACGAATCAAAATCATTTATGTGGCGTTCGCCGGGTGAGGGCGCTGCGTCGTTGATTGTGAGCATCTCGCCGATGGCTGAAGAGTTTCCGGTCGAGGCGGCGCTCAATGCCGAGTTCGACGGCGGGAAGACGCGTGCGAAGAATGGCGAGGTTGACGAGTTGAAGTGGGTGGAGATCGACGGACTGAAAGGCGTTCAGTTTCGCGAGGCAAATCCGGAGACGCCGGATGATCATCGACGTTTGCAATGGATGGCGTACCGGAAGTACACGGGTCAGGTGCAACTTGTGAACGTGATGCTTGCGAGTGAAGGCAAGGACTTCGAGCGTCACAAAGATGCGATGTACGGCATCCTCTACTCGCTGAAGATCGCGCACTAACCAACGTTCGTAGATCTTCCTCCCATTGAACCCGCGCTGGCGCTTGCGAGAGGTCAATGGGAAAGAATTTTATTAATCTTCCTTCCATTGAACTCGCGCTAGAGTAGTGATGTCTCAGATTAAGGTTTTTCTCTGCGGCCTCTGCGTATACTCGGCGTCTCTGCGTTGAACGAGCCATTTAACGCAGAGACGCAGAGAGGTACGCAAAGTTCGCAGAGATAACTCCCAATTTAAGACACCGCCCCCGCTAGCGCTTGCCGAGGGCAGTGAAAATTGCCGGGCTACTGTTTGCGAATGTAGTTTCGGTGGACCCAGGTGCCTTTCTCCGCGTTGTCCTGAGTTTCGAAAAAGATGTTCCGGTCGTCTTCACGCGTGACCACCTTGACGCGGCGCGTTACATCCTGAGTCTTTGCCTTACCGCGTTCGGAGTCAGCGAGAAACGTATGGACCACCTCGTCAGTCGGGGCTTGCGCGGCCGCAGTCTGATCCAACTCGGCAATCGCTTCAACGGCGCTCGCCTTCAGCAGCTTGGGCCAAAGTTTTAAAAACAGCGGCCGCGACGCATAAACGTCAGCACTGTTCACATGACCGTTGATCGCGAAGACATACCCGATGACGTCCGGCTTATTCCGTACGATCGCCGACAACGCTTTCAGGTACTCGCTGCTCGTATCCACGACTACGGAACTGTTGACAGTCATTTCGTAGCTCGACGGCGCCGAGGCGTCCACGACAGCCCGGCTTGTGTTCAGAATAAGTTTCTCCTGCGCTACCTTCACGTTCTCCCAAACTTCCGACTGTGAATTCGAACGCTTCGCCGCGAGTTTCAACTCCTTCGTGGCGATGCCGTTCTCGGAAGAGCTGAACGTGGAGTTGTCCTCCCTTCCTCTCCTTTCCCAACGGTCTGACTCGACGCAGAACGCAGCAATCGGGATGCGCTTAGACCGCGGCGGCACGATGAAGTCGATCGAGATCATGCGATCCTGATCACCACCGCGCACAACGTCGCCGGACTGAACATAGACGTCCTGGTTCGACAGGTTTCGGATCGCCAGCTCATTGACCTCTTTCGTTTCGTACACGATCACTTTCTTCTGCGCGAGTGCTTCCTGAAGCGTCAGGAAATTCTTACCCGGCATCAGCTCTTTTCCGTGCACGAGAAAGATCGTCAGGTTCTTGTGCGTGTATGGACCAGAAAGGCGGTAACTGCTCTTAGCAGGTTGCGGCTGTGCTTTTTGCGAACGGGTGCTGCGGGCGACCAGGAGTGTTACGGCGAGTGCGACCAGGAGCGAGATCGCAAGGACTTTACTGCGGGATGTGTAGTTCATTGTCGTACTCCTTCACAGAGTCTTAGTGGTTTCCGGGGAGACGACCACGAGGCATTTATGGCTCCCGGTTGATCCGGGAAGGCGGTTGTAGAACGGAGTTCGGGGAGACTTCTTGCAGGCTGAGACGTGGCGCGGATCGCGCGCGTTGCCCTCGATCCGCGGTTTGTTAAAAATTCGATTAGGAGTGAACCGTCGGCGGGTCGGCGTGGGGAACGAAGCACATCCGGCAACGAGCCTCGTACTTGTCAGCGGCGCCCACCGCCACGCGTTCCTCCGACTCAAACGTGCGCTGCGAATAGTTCGCGGGCTGCCCACATTTCATGCAGATCGCGTGCGTCTTGGTGATGTACTCGGCGATCGCGAGTAGCTGCGGCATCGGCTCCCACGGCTTACCGGTGTAATCCTGATCCAACCCGGCGATGATCACACGGACGCCGCGGTTCGCGAGTTCATTCGCGACCGCCACCAGGTCGTTATCAAAAAACTGCCCCTCATCGATCCCGACAACCTCGGTATCCGGATCGACCTTCGCCATTATCTCAGAAGCAGAACGGCTGTTCGCCGACTCATGTCGCATCTCCGAGTGGGAAACAATCTGATTTTCTGCGAACCGCGAATCGATCTCCGGCTTGAACACCTGCACCTTCTGCCGCGCAATCTTCGCGCGACGCAAGCGCCGTATCAGCTCTTCCGACTTTCCGGAAAACATCGATCCGGCGATCACTTCAACCCAACCAGCGTGCGCACGCGAGTGTGGGGGAGGTTCATCATGATTCACTTGTGCGACTAGTTCATCCATTCTTCTATTGAACGTACATTCTGGAATTGTAGAACGGTGCGAACGCGGCGATCAGCGCCAGCTCAAAACTCATCGAACGCGTCACGAGGTCGCGCGACAGCACGCCCCACGCGCCTTGCTTGCTGCGAATGTCTTTGCCGCCCGTTACTTCGTCGATCACGATTCCGAGCTCGCGCCGGCCTTCGATGACGCTCTTCACGATATCGGGCGGCACGGTGATCGACGGCGCAGCGCCGAATGCGCCTCTTTCGCCGTCGGTTGCGTACGCCCAGCCGCGCAAAAAGGTGTGCCATTCACCGCCGATCGAAACCGAATGAAATCCACCTTCGAGTCCGACGTAAATGTCTGCCTCGAGGCGACGACTCTGCAACGACTCACGCACTGCCAGCGCGCGTTCCTGTGCGCCTTGCATCAACTGCCAGTCAGTTAACGGCATCGATGGGACGCCGACTTCGACGCGTCGCGCGACCACATTCGCGTTGGCCCAACTCGCGTCGACGGCCGCAACGCGGGCAACACTGGCGCGCACGGCCATGATCTTTGCAGCGCGATCAGACCCCAGGGCGATTGTCTTCATGATCTGTGTTCTTAATGGTCAGCAACGAGCACCGGATGATAACTAAAATGCGCCACGACTCAAAAGGGTCGGGATCGTGCGCGGTCTCTTTAAAAATCTTTTTTGTTACCTGACTCGCAAAATAACGGGCGCCGAGTACTCATGTACCCTGATTTAGGGTGCTGCTTGACTTTAGTTTTCACGGTTGCTGTAATCGATTTCCGCAGTTGAGGAGTTAAATGACGATCGACGAACTAGTTTACGATTGGAACACGATTGAGCCATCACTCGCCGCGCCGAACCGCCACATCGGCATCGACGACGAGACGTTGCGCGACGGTTTGCAGTCGCCTTCCGTCTCCGAACCCGCGGTCGAACAAAAACTCGAGCTGCTTCACCTGATGGAAGCACTCAGCATCGACACCGCAGACATCGGCCTGCCCGGCGCAGGCGGAACACACGCCGCCGGAGTCGAACGCCTCGCGAAAGAGATCGCCGACAAGAAACTCAAAATTCGACC
>DASTOZ010000626.1:0-8128 GCA_035762365.1 Pyrinomonadaceae bacterium
CCGGATCGACCGGTGGTGAAGACTTCGGCGCCAGCCTGTTTCCAACGTTCGACAACCTCCGCGTGCGGGTGACCAAACATCGAGTCCTGTCCAACCGAGATGATTGCGAAGCGTGGCTTTGTCGCAGACACGAATCCCGTCGTCGAGGAGGTTCGACTTCCGTGATGAGCAACCTTGACGACGTCAGCGCGTAAATCCGTGGCGGCAGCGATTAATGCTGCTTCAGCTTTCTTCTCGATGTCGCCCGTCAGCAGGATCGAGCGCTCACGATACTGCAACTTGAGCACGACGGAATCGTCGTTAGTCGAATCCTTGCCAGGCGGCGGCCACAGAACACGCACCTCGACTTCACCAAACCGAATCACATCGCCAGCGTGCAACGTTTGCAGGTTCGTATTGCGAAGCGAGCCGGTGAACTTCACGAACTCCGGATCGTTTGACGGCGTGCGGCCGGCCAATGCGGTGTTGACGGCGAAGTTGCGAACGACGTCGTTTAGACCATCGATGTGATCCGCGTCGGCGTGGGTCGCCAGCACGTAGTCGACGCGGTCCAAACCGCGCCACCACAGGTATTCCGAAACAACAGCTTCGCCGATGCTGCGCGTCTCGCGTTCGAACGTGTCATTCGTGTCCGCGCGAAATCGCGGTCGTCCACCGCCATCGACGAGCAATGTTGTTCCATCCGGCATCGTGATCAGCGCGGCATCGCCCTGGCCCACGTCGAGGAAGTCGATCCGCAGTCGTCTGTCCGCGCGCGCGGCGCCGAGCGGATGCATTATGGCTACGGCAATCAATCCAATTTGGACTAGCCCAAGCGGAAAAACAGATCGATTTTTCCTTTTGCTGACGAACCTCGACAGAGGCTCCCAATGGTGAAGCGCAACGACCAGCAGCAACAACGGCACGTAATAAACCACGTAAATCATCCGAGGCCAGCCTGAATACTCCGGCAGCCGCAACGACGCGACCCCGGCGTCCGCAAACGGATCGACACTGTGGACCATCAACCAGTTAATCGCCTCCGCCAACTTCAACACCGGCATCGCCGCGGTCACACTGACCTGGCCCAACGCCAATCCAACGAGCGCCACCGCCGCCAACACGGCCAACAACACGCTCACAACGACATTGAGCACCAACGACGACAACGACAGCCGGTGAAAGTACAGGATCATCTGCGGCAGCAACACGATCTGGACCGCCGCTGACACGACGACTGCTCCAAACACGTATCGCAAAACGCGCTGCACCCTGCAATGCTCCAGCACTTCCGCCAGTGGGGTCTTGAACATTCGATAATGATGCGTCGACCGCGCCAGCTCTCGTGCCCACGACTGCTCACTCCAAAACAACGTTTCGCAAAAGGCCTTCAACTCGCGCGAACAATTCGGCGGGTACGGCGTGTCGGCCGTCGGATACCACGCGCCAATCGCGGAAAGCTTTCGCAACAGCGGCCACGCGATCACGACGATCGCCAGCACCGACAGGAAAGTCAGTTGGAATGAAGGATCGAAGATCTCTTTCGGGTTATGGACCAGCAGCGCGAGCGCCGCTCCGCCAAGCGCATTCAACGAAGTTGCCGGACGAAACAGGACCGCGCCGAGTCCCGCAAACGAGAACATCAACGCCGCGCGAATGACCGACGACTCCGCTCCGACCGCGAATGCGTAACACCAGACGAATAGTGCTGGTACTACAAACTGAAGCACTCGCCTGCGCGTCAGGCGACGCAGCGCAAGCAACACGATCCCGCCGATGAAGCTGATGTGAAGCCCGCTGATCACGAGCACATGAAAAGTGCCGCCTTCGCGAAAACGTTCGGAGCTAGAACGCGTGAGATTGTAGCGGTTGCCGAGCAGCGCGGCGTCGAGCACGCCGGCAGTTTCCGGAGTGAATCGCGAATCGATCTCGCGTTGGAGTCGCGCTCGCGACGCGTACAGCCAGGCCAACGGCGGAAATACGGTCGCGTCGTCAAGCCTCGCAATCGCACTCGCGCCCTTCACGACACCCGTCGCGTCATAACCCTTGCGTTCGAGATACTCGGAAAGCGGCGACACACCTGGATTGCGATAGTTGTCCGAGCGCATGAGCCTCGCTGCAACACGAATGCGCGTCCCATAGCGAAGATCCAACGTCGTGAAATCCTGGTCACCGGACACGAGCAGAAACACGGAGCCTGTGAATTCGTGTTCGACCTTCAAGCTCAAGTAAAAACGATCACGCGCGTATTCGGGCGGACGGTCCAACACACCCGTGAGCGTCACTGTTTGGCCCTCTGGAAAGTTTGCAGTTCGCTTTTCGACCGAGCCGAATACAGCACCCGCAAAGAACATCGCTCCCAACAACGCCCATCCGGCGATCGCTAACCTGTTCCTCAAGACCGCAACCAGCGCTAAGCTCGAAAACACACCACCGGCGACGCCCAGGTAGACGTACCGCACCGGCGGCCCATACTCCACCGCACAAACACCTGCGCTGAAAGCGATCGCGAATTGAACAAGCGGATACTGAGTAAAGAGGTTTTTGTGAGGATTCATTTGCGCCGATACTACAACGATCGGCGCAACAGAACCACTGTCTCTACATGATGAGTTTGCGGGAACAGATCGAACCCTGCTAGCGCATCGATCGCGTAACCACCGGCGATCAGTTTCTTCAGATCGCGACCCAGCGTCGCCGGGTCGCACGAGACGTACGAGATGCGTTGCGGATGCAGGTCGAGAATCCCTTTTATCACCACCGACTCCGCACCCGCCCGCGGTGGATCGAGCAAAACGAAGTCGACGTCGCTTGTAGTGCGTGAATTCGCTCGCATCCAACCGGCGACGGCGCCCGTGAGCACATGCGTGTTCGTCAAACCCGCCTGCTGTAAATTCCTGCGCGCGAACCGCGTTGCAATCGCATTTGCTTCGACGCCGATAACCTTCGCAAAGCGTCGCGACAGCGGCAACGTAAACAACCCAACACCGCAATAAAGATCCAACGCTGTCTCACCGCTCGCACCGCTCAACGCAAACTCGATCAACTCCGGCAACAGCGCGGGATTGATCTGAAAAAACGACTCCGCGTTGTATCGATAAACTTCGTTCCCAACACGCAGACTCAACTCGTTCGTCTCAAACTCCGCGAACGGCGGCGACAGTGACACGTCGTTCTCGCCGGCGACCGCGTCGAGGTGTTTCAACTCCGGCGGAATCTCAGACCACTCCGTCGCGCGCACTTCTTCGAGCGTTTCCTGCAACTCCGGCATCAACACCGCGCAGTCAGCGACGTCGCACACGCGGCGCGAGCCACGCTCGTAGTATCCAATCTCGTGTTTCTCGCGATCGATCTGCCACGTCGCACGCACCCGATAACGCCATTGCTTCGGCGAAGGATGGACGGTGATGGGCGGCACATGGTCCAGGCGGGCGATGCGTTGCAGACAGTCGGCGATGATGCCGGCTTTCGCGGCGAGTTGTGCTTCGTAAGTTAGTTGTTGAAAGTCGCAACCGCCGCACCGCCCGAAGTACGGGCACGGCGGCTCAACTCGAACCGGCGAGGGCGTGAGGACCTCTACGACCGAAGCAAACAGCACATTCCCCTGCTCGCGTTCGACCTGCACGCGCAGTTGATCACCCGGCGCGGCCAGGGAAACAAAAACGGTCTTCCCCTCAGCATGGGCCAACCCCACCCCGCCCGGCAAAATCCTCTCAACCTCAACCCTCAGACTCTTACCCACGGGATAGCTTACTGCACCGGCTGCTGATGTGGAGCCCAATGGTCGGGTGGTGGGGGTGGGGCGTAGTCGTGTTGCACGGCTTCGAGTTCGAACTTGACGCCGCCGATCAGCCCCGCCATCGCGTTGTAAATCAGTGCTGCGATCATGCCGCCGATGAAACCCAGAATCCCGTAGAAGAGGGGAATCGCAACCATCATGATCACGCCGAGCACGACGGTGCTCACACCACCGAACGCCGCCTCTTCGCGTGGAGCGATGGCCGCCATGCTCGCGCCCATGATTATGAAGATGAGCCCGTAAATCACGCCGATGATCAGTCCCAACACAAACCCAATCAACGCCTGCATCTTGGCAACTGAAAACACGCCGAAGCGTCTGATCGTCATTTCAGCCATCACATTCTCCTTTTCACACTTCGCCGCGGCGAGAGGCCCGCGGTCGAAGCTACACGTAAAACAAACTGAGTCGCGGCACGGCAAACTGCTCCCGCAAACGCTTCAGTAGCAGATTGTCGAACGTTTGATTGTAAACGGCAGTTTCCATCTGACTACGATAAGGCTTGAGCTGATCTTTAATTCCCTGCTTCAGTGCGTCGAGCTCGGCGGCGGGAATCACGACGAGCATCGCATCGTTCAGCATGCGCTCGAGTCCGGTAAGCGAGTCTTCAAGTCTGCGCGTGTCGAGCACGGCGTTCGCCGTGAAGTCGTCATGGATCTCCCGAACCAGAGCGGCCGCACGCGCGAGCGCCTCCGTCAGATCGTCGTCCTTTCTCGACTGCGACAAGCGAACCAGCCCGTCGTGACAACGCTGCAAATGTTCGCCGATCGCCGTCGCGGAGAAAGGCGTCTTCTCTAACTCAGCGCCCTCGTCACCGTTGCTCTGCTCCGATGCACCCACGCGCGCCTCGAGCCACTCCGCATACTGCGCTTCAACTTCTTCCTGGCAGTAAAGCAACGTCTTCACGGACCGCTTGCGGGGCCGCGACTCGTACGAATCAAACGATCGCTCGACGCCACGCAGCACGATGTGCAACGGAATCCCCTGCTGCTTCCACGTTTCCATCAAGGCCCAATCGAGCGAACTGAGAAAGAGATGCTTACCACGTCGCCTGACGAATGCATCTTCGATTTCGGTGAAATAGTTGAAGTAGTTCAAGCTCTTTCGTGAATAAAGCGTAAGCCGTCGAGTGTCAACCACAGATCGAAGTGATGAATGTGCTTCGACACGCCCCGCATAAGCGGTGCTGCGCCGCCGGTTGCAATCACCTGCGGTGCTGCCTCCATTTCCGCCAGCATCCGTTCAATCAGCCCGTCGACCAGGCTCGCATAGCCGTAAAAGATTCCCGACTGCATCGCTTCAACAGTCGACGTGCCGATGACTTTCTTTGGCTGCTCGATTTCAACAGGTCCCAGTTGAGCGGCGCGAGAAAACAGTGCGCTGGCGGCGGTCAACAGTCCGGGAGCGATGATACCGCCGAGAAATTCGCGCTTCGCATTGATGGCGTTGAACGTCGTCGCCGTGCCGAAGTCGACAACTATACACGGCGCGCCGTATTTCTCCACCGCTCCGACTGCGTCTGCGATTCTGTCCGCACCGAGTTGTGAAGGGTCATCGTAAAGCAGCTTCAGACCGGTGTTGGCCGTGTGGTCCACGAA
This sequence comes from Pyrinomonadaceae bacterium, assembly GCA_035762365.1. Classification (GTDB taxonomy): domain Bacteria; phylum Acidobacteriota; class Blastocatellia; order Pyrinomonadales; family Pyrinomonadaceae; genus PSRF01. The sequence continues at coordinate 5,377 of DASTOZ010000626.1, forward strand.
TTTCGGAGTCAATCCAAAGTAGCGATCCGACACCGATTGCAACACGTTGTTGAGTTGCGGCACGACGCTGGCGATGATGATCGCGTCGAGGTCTTTGGCCTCATGGTTCCCTTGCGCAAGCATTCGAAGTGCGTCTGGCCCATAGTCGGTCTCGGGGCCAAGTTGTTCGCGAACCAGTACCCACATCGCATGCCGCTTCGGTCCTTCAAAGAGGCCCAGCTTGATGTTCGTGTTACCAGCGTCAATCGCCAGAAGCATAAGCCAGTTCCTCGGCGTTGTTTGGTGTACCGTCCAGCACCTCTTCGATCAGATCCGCCGCACCAGCAGGACCGTTTTCCTGTTTCAACTCCCTGCCGACCGCTCGTGCCTTTTCCGCATACGAGGGTTCGTGAAGCAACTTGCTCAACTCACGCGCGACGCGCGGCGCACGATACTTGTTTCGATAAACAGTACGACTCACGCCCAATCGCGCCGCATGTGCCGCGTTGTCTGACTGGTCAAACGCGAACGGAACGATCAACGTCGGCACGCCCGCGAGCAAACCGTGCGACGTCGTGCCCACGCCGCCGTGATGCACGACGACACTCGCGCGCGGCAACAACGATTCATAAGAAACGTACTCGACCGCGATCATGTCCTTCGGCAACTCTCCGAGATGATTGCGTTCGTCGCCAATCAGCAGCACCGCTCGTTGGCCCAACTGTTTCGCGGCGGCAATGCTCTCGCGAAAGAACTCACGCCCGATCCAAACCGCGGAAGACCCGAGCGTGAAGACGATCGGCGGCGGGCCACTGTCGAGGAAGTTTGCGAGTTCGGGTGGAATTACGGATTCCTGATTGTCGACGTAAAAACAGAAGCCGGTCGCCTCAGTGTTCCTGGGCCAATCGGGCTGCGGCGGGCCGAAGATTTTGGAAAACAGCGCCAACACGCGAAGCGGTGAGTGCTGGCCTTCAAACATCGGATTGCCGTAGTCCGGGATGCCCAGTTCCTTGCGAAACTCAACTGCCTGTTTCGCTTTGTATTCGCTCTTCATCACGTCGAAAAACAACTTCAGGAGGCGTGGGCCAAGCAGGCTGAATACTTTGGTGGTCCACTGCATCACCGGTGGAATCGGCGGGTCGTAAACGGAGAAGAACGAGAGCGGCGCGAGCACGGTGGAGATCCACGGCAAACCGGTTTTACGACCGACGAGCGGACCCGCAGGCGCTGCCGGATGCGTGATCAAAACGTCGGCGCGTTGAACGGCGACCAGTAGATCCTGGTAAGCATCGCGAACGGCGGGATATACGATCTCTTCCATCAGGAACCTTGGACCGGTCCGCGGTTCCATGATCTTCCTGATCAGCTCCGGCGCCTGTTCTTTCGGTTGCGGGATGTTCGGTCGCACCGGCGCGAGTTCCAGTCCCACGGCTTCGAGCCTCTCACGATACATCTCCATCGTTGCGATCACCGGCCGGTGTCCGCGCGCACGCAATTCACGGGCGATCGCCATGTAGGGATGGAGATCGCCAAACGATCCCCACGTATTCAGCACGATTCGTTTCGAAGATGACATCTAGTTCGTTGATCCGCGTTCTCTGATGCTGACGTCTCCGGCTCTCACGATTCTCGTTCCATCCGTGGTCTCGAGACGCAGCGCGCCATCCGCCTCGACTCCGCGAGTGATACCTTGCCAGACCTCCTCGCCGTTCGCTACCTGCACGGGCTTACCATTCGCGTACGACGAGCGGCTGGTCCAGGCCGCGACGATCTTCCCGGCGCCTTCAACTTCGTGCAGCAACGAGTACCAGCGCGACAACGCCCGCAACAGCGCCGCCAACAACGTTTCGCGTTCGGGGACGCGGCCCGCTGCTTCCGCCACCGAAGTCGCCACGCCTGCGAGTTCCACCGGGTAAGCGTCGGCCGTCAGATTGATCCCGATGCCGACGATGACGGCGCGCCCGGCCGGCGTGTCCACCGACTCCGCCAGTATGCCGCAGATTTTTCGCTCACCTGAAAGAAGATCGTTGGGCCACTTTATATCGGTGTTCACATCGCATGCCTCGCTCAGCGCATCTCCGACCGCCAACGCCGCCACGAACACTATCAACGGCCACTGATCGAGCGCGATTGTGGGTCGCAAAAGAATGCTGAAGTAGAGCCCCGCACCCTTCGGCGACGACCACGCGCGTTGCAAACGTCCCCGGCCCGCTGTTTGCTCGTCCGCCACAATCGAGAGGCCTTCCGCGGCGCCGTCTGACGCCTGCCGCGCCAGCTCAGTGTTGGTGGAAGGCAGGGATTCGAACCGCAGGATCTTGGGCTTGAGCGATTTCATCGAGACCGATACCGGATATTAACGTGAAGACAACTCTACTACACAAACTCGAAACACCGCTGGTGATGCTCGCTTTGATCGCGGGCGCGGCGTTCCTGACGAAGATGTGCTATCTGTCGCTCGTCTTCAACACGCTCTTCACCGTCGCGTTCCTCGGCGTCTTTTACTGGTACGCGCGCGCGCGACTCAGCATGCGCGTGCCGCTCGTGCTCCTGGGCCTGGTATTCGTCGCGTTGCAGGTCGACGCGCTGGGAAACTTCTTTCGCATGTACGGGCGGCAGTTTGGTCCAATGCAGTACGACGAGTTCTCGCACCTGATGGTGCAGGTGCTCGTCAGCCCGATCATCGTTTGGTTCGTGACGCGGCTGCTGCACATCCACGGCTATCGCCTGCCACTTAAGCTGACGGCGTTTTTCGCCGCTACGATCGTGTTCAGCC
>DASTOZ010000627.1:0-4423 GCA_035762365.1 Pyrinomonadaceae bacterium
CGCGGTATGGAACGCCTGATTCCAGACGCGGCAACGATCAGCGCGCTCAACGCCGCGATCTTCGACGAACTCTGCCTCGGGATTCTCAACGCCAGCACCACGGATCGTTTCCTGGGCGCGATCGAGGATCTGAAATCGAGAGGCGCCGATAGCGTAATTCTAGGCTGCACCGAGATCCCGCTCATCGTCACACCAGAAAACTCACCGCTGCCAACGTTCGACTCAACGCGACTACTCGCGAAGTACGCTGTTCTCGAAGCCATTAGCGACCGCCCAATCGATATAAAATCGGGTTGGCTTCCCTTAGTTTCGCCGTGACACAAGCCCGAGAACGACGATCGAGATCAAGTAGCCGAAGTGATCGATCCTTGCAGCATACGTTAGCTGCCAGAGCGCAGCAGGAGGTCTGCTATAGCGGCGGAGATAGGCAGGCCGGGAGAGCGTTCGAGCCAGAAGAATTCACCGCACGGATTGAGTTCGATAAAGACGTGTTTGCCGTCGGGTGTGAGGATGATGTCGATGGCGCCGTAGTTCAACGAAAAGTAATCCATCAATCGCAGGAGTTTGTCTTCGACGTCGCGCGGGAGGTCGTACGCCGTACCTGGTTGTTCGTCTATCTATTGGCGCGATCCGTTGTTGCCGGAGGTATACCTCATGTCGTCTTCATCCCGGTCGGACGGGTACTTGAGCGTCGTGAAGGAATCCTTCGGCGTCTCCTGTCCTTCGAGAAAACGTGCGAAGAACGGCAGGCTTTGTTCGAGATTCTGGATGGCGGGTAAATCAGTCTTGTCTCGCATTGACTAGATCTCCTTTAAGGGTTCATTGAGTTTTGCGCGAGGTACAAAGTTTTACGACGAGGCCTGTGATGCGTCGAAGCGGGATCGCGTTACTCGGCACCCGGATTTAAATCGCCAGTTGAGCCAAACTGCTTTGTACCTCGATCAACCCCGGTTTATTATCAAGCTGACTCTTGTCCTCGGGAACCTGGTCCTCGGAGAACAACCTTGCTCAGAAAAACAGCGCTTTTCCTTTTGATTCTCTGCTTTATCAGCGGCGGGTGGTGTTCAAGACTCGCGCCGCCCGCGTTAACGGCTGTCCTTGGCCCGGGCGATCTCGACCCGACGTTCGGCAGCAACGGCAAGGTTACAACCAATTTGCCCGCGCCGTTGGGTAGCGCCGTATTACAGTCCGACGGAAAAATCCTTGCCGCCGGATTTGACCAAACCAACCCATGCTTCGTCGTCCGTTACAAGTCGGACGGAACTCCGGATCCAACTTTCGGTTCAGCAAACGGCAAACAAACAACTCCGTTCACCGTCTCACCGAACGCAATGGCGGTTCAGTCTGACGGGAAGATAATTGTGGCGGGTCGCGGAGAAGTAAATCTGCAGCATTCTTTAGCCGTGTTCCGTCTTAATCCCGACGGCAGCACGGATACCACGTTTGGCTCGGGTGGGTTAGTCATTACCAACTTCTCAGAAGAAAGCCGCGCCGATGACCTCGCTGTTCTCGCTGACGGAAAAATCCTCGTTGCCGGCGAAGTCTTCATCGACAACTCTTTCCTGCTTATTCGATTGAACACGAACGGTACGCTTGACGCTTCGTTCGGAACCGGCGGCATCGCGCGGCCCAAAATGGGTCCGAGCGCCATTGGAGCTGCTGCGGCACATGCCATCGCGATTCAACCCGATCTGAAAATCGTGGCCGTGGGGTTTGCGGAACAGTCCTGGGCTATCGCCAGGTTCCATCCAAACGGTCAACTGGATGAGGATTTTAGTAACGACGGCAAGATTCTCCTCAATTTCGACGTCGGAACTGAAAAGGCTTCGGATGTCGTTCTTCAATCCGATGGCAAGATCGTGGTTGCGGGTTTTCGAGCTGGTACTTTTGGGCCGAACACTGTCGTTGTCCGACTTAATTCCGACGGCACTCCGGATGTCACGTTCGGTTCGGGCGCTAACGGCGTCGTGCAACCGGTGCAAGGAGTCAATCGCGCCACATCTGTTGTGATGGAAGCCAGCGGCAAGATACTGATCGCGGGCAGCACTACGGTGCTGTCTCCGAGCGACTTCATCCTGATGCGTCTGAGTACTGATGGGTCTATCGACACGAGCTTCGGTACGAGTGGAATTGTGCTCACCGACTTCGGCGGTAGTGATGACGCGACAAAGCTAATGCTTCAGCCTGATGGTAAAGTTGTAGCCGCGGGATCCACCAACGCCGGCTTCGCGCTTGCGCGCTATCTGACAGTCTTAGCTGCCGAACCTGTGTTGCAAGTCGAGTCAGGCTCGAATCATGCGATCGCTGTCGACTCAGTTACATTCGAGCGCGATCCGTTTTCAGTCGTTAACGATTTCGTTCTCAATCCGGATCAGCGCACGCGGATCATTCTGTTTGTCGGCAACCTGACACTCGAGAGCGGAGAAGACGCGTCGGCGGTCACCGTGCAAGCAGAAGATTCCGGTGGCGTTCGTAATCTGCAGGTTGAATTTGTCGGGAAAGTACCGGGGTTTGATTCGTTGACTCAGGTGGTGGTTAAGCTGCCGGACGGGCTGGCAAACGGCAATGTGCAGTTGAGTGTGAGCTATCACGGCAAGACCAGCAACAAAGGCCTCATCGTTATCGAGTAGCCGAGCTTCGCGCCTGCGCGAGTTTCACGTTTCGATCTCCTCCCAGTTTCCTGTCGTTGCTGAACGAAACACTGCGTCAATCACCGTCATGTTGCTGATCGCATCTTCCAACGGGATCGGCTGGTCGTGCTGCTCACGAATCGCCTGTGAGAACAACGATCCTTGAATCTCATATTGATCGGAAACTGGAAACTCGACAATTTCGGCGCCCGCCCCCGTCAGATCCTTGCCATCGTCGATCACGATTTGTGTCGGCCGATCGTTAGGCGCATTGAACGGGATAAGTACTTCGATTCGTCCTTCAGTTCCCAGAAAGATCATTCGTTGATACGGAGCCAGGCGAGTGCTGCAGGTGAAAGTTGAGTGACCCTGCGCGAAATCCAGGACGGCGGTAGTCAGCGAGTCGATACCAAACACCGGATCGCGTTCGATCAAGGCCATGACGCGCCGAGGTTCGGCTTCGTAAATGAACCGGGAGATTGTTATTGGATAACATCCGATGTCCATCAACGCGCCGCCGCCCAGCTCCAATTTGTTGCGAATATTCTCAGGATCCGGATTGAAGTAGCTGAAGAAGCAGGTAATGGACCGTAACGAGCCGATTCTGCCTGACTTGATCAAACGCCGTGTTTCGAGCCATTGAGGATGTGTTCGGACCATGAACGCTTCCTGAATTTTGACCCCGGTCTGATTGCGAACGTCGATCAGGGTCCTGACTTCGTCGGCATTCAAGGCGATTGGTTTTTCACAGAGAACGTGCTTGCCCGCTTCCGCCGCTTTTTTGGTCCAAAGAACATGCAGGTGGTTTGGCAGCGGGTTGTAAACTGCTTCCACACTGCCGTCCGCCAGCAACTCTTCATAGCTTCCGTAGGCGTTCGGGATCTGCAACGCTGCGGCAGCTTCTTTCGCTCGTGCAAGATTGCGTGAGGCGATAGCGGTGATGTCACACCACGGACTGCGCTGCATGGCGGGCACGACCTTCTTGAGCGCGATGTTCGCGGTACTTAAGACTCCCCAGCGTACTTTGTCGACCATCACCAGGCCTGCGTGTTCTTAGAAAGCGTCAAAGACGGAGCGAATCTGAAGCCGCTTCCGGAATTCGTCCAGCGACATTGGCATGCGAGAACGAAAGTCGACGACCATTTCTCGTCCGGGCGCAAGGTTGAAGTAGTTATCTGAGAAGAACCCGTCATGATCCGGCACCGCAAGATAAACCGCTTTCGCGAATTTATCAGACGACAGTTTTACGCGGAACTTGCCGCGTTCTTTAGCGGCGATCACCTCCGGCGTGATTGTCGGCTTCGAGATCGCCAGCTCTTTGAAGGGCGCGAAGAAATGATCGTGACTGGAGACCGCTTTTCCGTTTACGAGTAGCTCCGCATACAAAAACACTCGCTTCTGATCTTGTCCTTCGAGCAGTTCCGACACTTTCGCATCGAAATACGAGCGACTGGCTAATGGAGCGATGGTGACATCTCGCTCGAGAGTCTTCAACGTGGAACCGTCGAAGCTCATCAGCGTGACTTTTATCTTCGCTCGGACGGCGTTCACGCGATCGGACACGACATAAAGTTGTAGATCGCCGTCATGCACGGTCGGGCTGATAAGGAGATCTTTGTAGAACCGTTTCGCGTAATACTGCAACGCCTTCCAGCGGCCGAAGTAGTCGATGCTCGACCACGACGCCACCGGCCAGCAGTCGTCGATCTGCCAGTAGAGCGCGCCCATGTTGCGCGGCATGATGCGCCGCGCGTGCTCGGTGCCCACGCGGATGCCGTCGGCCTGCAGCACCT
>DASTOZ010000628.1:0-2247 GCA_035762365.1 Pyrinomonadaceae bacterium
ACGATGAAGAGGACTACAGTCTGCCGATGTGGGCCGGAGTGGTTCCGCTCAAACTCACCGCGGGTGAACCCGTAAAAGATCCACGTTTGCCGGACGGCGTTCCGGTGCCTGATTACGCCAGTAACTACCAACGGTAACCACAAAAAGGTAACCACAAAAGGCACAAACGAAGCCCACAAACTGCCGTGGGAAATTACTTCTTGAGCGCTTCAATCAACACGCGTCCGGTAGCACTCGACGGCTTCGTTATACCAAGCAGCGCACACAGTGTGGGCGCGATGTCGGCGGGAGTTGCCGGCTCCAGGTAACGGCCGGGAGCCACGCCCGCGCCCATGATGATCGTCGGGACGTTCGTGTCGTACGAATACGGCGAACCGTGCGTCGCCGGGAGCGTGTCGCCGAGATATTTGTACGGCTCGGCGATCAGCACGACGTCACCACTGCGCGCTGGATAAAAACCGTGAAGCACGCGGCGCTCAATGGGATCGGTGATCGACGTCGCGCCACGCAGCAGTTGCCCGCGCGTGAAGTAACGCGCAACACCGGGAATGGTCAACGCCGCAGCGCCGGCGACCTGGGCCAACTCCTCCGCGTTGACCTTGTCGCGTTCGAGTGCGGCGTAGTTGAAGTAAACGTTTCCATTGATGAATGCGTCGCGGGCGATTCCCATGTCGTCAAACTTGTAGATGTAGTCCGCAGTTGGATCAGGCGACTTCCCCTCGCGGTTGTAACGCGCGCTGATTGCAGCGCGTATCGCGGCGAGAATGTCTTGCGTCTTCACTCGTCCACCGCCGAGACCGAGTGCAGCGGCATGCTCGGGAATTGGCGAGACACCGTGATCGGCGGTGAACGCGACGAGCGTGTTTGCGAGTCCCACCTTTGATTGCACGAAATCCAGCAGGTTTGCGATATCGCGATCGACGCGCAACGCAGCGTCCATTGCTTCCTGGCTGTATGGGCCATAGCGATGGCCGACGTAATCGTTTGCTGAAAAGCTGACGGTCAGCACGTCTGTGTTGTCGTCTTGGCCGAGCGATTCGTTGACGATCGCCTCTTTCGTGAACGCAACGAGGATCTCGTTCGTGAATGGCGAGTAATCGAGCTCCCAATAGAAAGCGGAGCTTGGCGCCTTCGCGCCTCCCGTGATCGCGTGCGGGAACGCGTTTGTGTTTCCTAAAGTCGAGCTACGAATGTCTTCCCACGGCGGCGAATCCGGTCCGGCGCGCTTCACATACTCGCTCTCCGGCAACAGACGTTCCCATTTCACGCCGAAATACTTGTCGGAGGGCCGGGTCTTGTTGAAGTCGATCACCCACTGCGGGAGCTGGTCGAAGTAGTAGGTCGACGACACCATGTTGCCGACTGTGGGGCTGAACCAATACGCGGCGTTTGCATGACGGCCCGCGGGCAGGATCGCGGAACGGTCTTTCACAGAGATACCGATCACCTTTGAGCGATCGTTAGTGGCCAGACGCAGTTCGTCGCCGACGGTCGAACTCATCAACCGGCGAGGACTTGATTTCGCTTCGGTTGGATTACCGCCGAGCGGCAGCACTGATGTATCGGTGACGCTGGTGACTCTTTTGCCGGTGGTACGATCGGGCCACTCATTGCCGACAATGCCTGTCTCCGCTGGATACGCGCCGGTCATCATGGTGCTATGGCCCGGCGCGGTGTAGGTTGGAAAGTGATCGTAGTTTGACTGCGTCCACGAAGCGCCGTCGCGCTGCAATCGTCGCAGACCGTTGGTAACGAAGAGATCGCCAAAACGTTCGAGATAGTCGTAGCGAAATTGATCGACGACGATCAGCAGGACCAGGCGTGGACGTTTTGGTTTCGCGTTGTCGAATTGCGTGCGTCGTTGGGCCGACGAGATAACGACCAGGACCAGGAGCAGAGAAAGAGCGACTGTTCGACGGTAGAGCGGGCGCAGATTCATGCGCCGCATGTTAACCGAAGGCGGTGAAAAAACGTGAGGACCGTAAAACACTTCTTGACGGCGGCTTAAATCCGCGTTTACTGTATCGGCGCTCGATATAGTGAAAGGCGATAGAGTTGGCGAAAGAAAAGCCTGAGGCATGGTTGCCGCTGACACCGGCGATGTTCCACATCCTGCTGGCGCTGGCGGACAAGGACCGACATGGTTACGAGATCATGCGCGAGGTTGATGAGCGCAGTGAGGGGAAAGTGCGTCTTGGACCGGGCACGCTCTACGGATCGATCAAGCGCATGCTCAACGACGGTTTG